>CAYJEN010000028.1:0-22061 GCA_964369185.1 uncultured Desulfovibrionaceae bacterium | reverse complement strand
GCGTGTGTGTAACCGCAAACACGGCAGAGGTAGTAATCAACGTCAGCATATTCAGCAGGATTTGCTAAAGCTTTGCTATAAAGATCTTCGTGAACTGCTTCAACTTTGTTAACCCATTCCATGTAACCAGCAACTACGTTGTTGCCTTCTTCTTTAGCATCAGCAATCATTTCAGGGTACATTTTGGTGTGTTCAAAGTTTTCACCAGCGATAGCTGCTTTAAGGTTATCTACAGTAGAGTTTACATAACCAGCATTTCTTAAGTGAGCGTGAGCGTGGATTGTTTCTGCTTCAGCAGCTGCACGGAATAATTTACCGATTGCTGGGAAGCCTTCTTTATCAGCTTGTTGAGCAAATGCTAAATATTTACGGTTAGCTTGTGATTCGCCTGCAAATGCTGCCATTAAGTTGTCTTGTGTTTTACTCATTTTAAATCTCCATTAGTGTTTATAAAAAATTGTTTTTGGTTTTGTTTATTAGTAACGATTCCTATTTAACTAAAATCCTAACAGTTGTCAAGTTAAAATTTTTATAGTACAAAAAAAATAGAGGAAAACTTATGAGCGTAAGATATTGTATACCGAATTTGAGGCTTATACCTATATTAAATACTTTAGAAGAATATATATCAAACAATGAAGAATTTGACAACTACTTTTATCAAGCAGAATTAGAAATAAAAGGAAGTCAATTTATCTGCACACTTGCACACTGCGACTCTGTAGAAGGCGCACGCATTGCAGTTGACTACATAAAGAAGAAATATGCAGATGCTACTCATAACTGTTCAGCATTTCAAGTAGATATGCCAAAAAGTACAGCTCATATAGGATATAGTGACGATGGTGAGCCACATGGCACAGCCGGAAAACCAATGCTTACTCAATTATTATATAGTGATGTAGGTGAAATTGCAGCAGTCGTAACAAGGTATTTTGGCGGAATAAAACTTGGAACAGGCGGATTAGTGCGTGCTTATCAAGGAAGTGTTGCACATGCGCTTGAAACTTTACCGCGTACTCAAAAGGTAGAGAAGAAGATTCTTCAAATTATCCTAGATTATAGTCATGCCGGTTTTCTTCATAGAATGCTTGAACAATTTGAAATAGTAATAGTGAAAGAAGATTTTGAGGCAGATATCACATACACTCTAAATCTTCCTGAAGATAGAGTTAGTGAGTTTCTCACGGAGTTACAAGCAGTTACAGATGGAACTTATATACTATTAGATTAGAAATTTATTATAAATTTCAAAAATATACATTGTATAGAAACTTGCAATTTTTTTTGATATCGTCTAGAATTATTAAATATACTAAAAAAGGAGAAAAATATGAAGAAAAGTATTTTATCTATAATGGCGTGTTTTCTGTTATTCGCAGCACCAAGTTTTGCTGTGGAAGAAGCGCAATCTCTCCCTAATACTCCTGCGGAAAGTTATGATAGAAGCACACCTATTGCAATTGAACACGAAGGAAATGATAGCATAGGTTCTGCTTTAGCTTTGAAACTAAAAGAACACTTTAATGGAAGCAATCTCTTTAAACTTGAAGAAAAAGATACTCCAAAATTTCGCATACTTATTTCTACAGTGCCGGAGTTTGAAGATAGACCGGGTGTAGGGTCAGCATATGCTTTAGTATGGGTATTCTCACAAAGCGAAGCTACTTTAAGACATTTTATTTCTCGTGAAGTAGGTGTTTTAACTGAAAGTGATATTAATGCTGTTGCTACAAAAATTATTGAAAAAACAGATGGTTTAGCTGTAAGATATTCATATTTATTTCCATCTAAAAAATAGTAAAAGCAAAATAGAAAAAATAAAACCTCATTCAAACATCTCTGCTTGAATGAGGTTTTTTTGTATTACAATTTAGAAATTAGACAAGATTTTCTTATGAATACTTTTATTAAATTTATTGCTTAGAATCTAGGGCAGTTATACATGCTATTGTGACCGCCATTACCATGTCCTCTTTTTCCATCATGTCCACCCATGCCGCCGTGTCCTCTCATTCCACCGTGGCGACCGTGGCTACCCATTTCTGGGAAATCGAATTTTTCTTGTAATGTTTCTTTGAATGCGTAATTTGAATCTGCCATTTTATTTTGTAAATTTTCAATTTCTACAGCCATTTCGCCTGCTTTTTTAGGATCAGGGTTATCGCCTTTCATAAAAGCTTGAAATTCAGCGCGTTTTTGTACTAATTGAGTTTGTAATGGAGCCATTTCTGCTTTATGTTTTTCAACAAGAGTTTCAAACTCTGCTTTTTGTTCTTCTGTTAGTTCAGGCATTTTTTTACCATCGCCATTATGATATTGTTGATGTTGTTCGCCTTTGTTTCCTGGTGCTGCATCTGCGCTCACTACACCGTTAAAAGTAAAACCTGCAATTGCTAAAAGTGCTAATGATGAAATAATAATTTTTTTTGACATAAAAGTCTCCTATAGATTTATGAATTTATTTTGCGTATCACTTTTTGTTATAAATAGGGCACAAAGATTATATACAAAAAGCTTTTTGAAAGAACTTGTATTCTTGCTTGGTATATAGCAAAAGGTGTGCCAATTCTGAAAAAGTTTATAACTATTTGAATTTTATATCTTTATCTGTAAATTTGTGTAAGGGGTATATGTATAATATTTATACATAGTAGATTAAAGTGTATAAAAACTCAGCAGAGAAAAAATTATATAGATATAAAAAAAGAGGAAAGATAAAATCTTTCCTCTTGAATCGATACTGTTCGTAAAGTCGTAATCGGCTTAACGTTTTGAGTATTGGTATCTAGCACGAGCTGCTGCAAGACCGTATTTTTTACGTTCTTTCTTACGAGCATCACGAGTGATGAATCCAGCTTTTTTCAATACTGGACGAAGTGTTGGATCAGCGATGAGAAGAGCACGAGTAATACCGTGACGTACTGCTGCTGCTTGACCTGAGTTACCGCCGCCTTGTACATTAACTTTGATATCGTAAGCGTCAACAAGTTTGGTAAGAACGAGTGGTTGACGGATAATCATTTGTAATGTTTTGCGTGGAAAATAGTTTTCCATTGAGCGACCGTTGATTTCAATATTGCCTGTACCGGAGTAGATACGGGTACGGGCAACTGCTGTTTTGCGACGACCTGTGCCGTAATTAAATGATTTAGACATGATAATCTCCTAGTAAGGCATTGTCAAAGACTTAGGGTTTTGAGCAGTATGCGGATGCTCTGTACCGGCATAAATTTTAAGCTTTTTGAGCATATTACGACCGAGAGTATTACGTGGAAGCATACCTTTCACAGCTTCACGAATAACTTCTTCAGGTTTTTTTTGCAATTGCTTTTCTAATGTGATTGATTTTAAGCCGCCAACATAACCTGAGTGATGATAATATTTTTTATCTTTCAATTTTTTACCAGTAACTTTGATTTTTTCACAGTTTACAACTACTACGAAATCACCGTTATCCATATGGTGTGCAAATTCAGGTTTGTGTTTACCACGAAGGCGATGAGCGATTTGTGATGCAAGGCGACCTAAGATTTGGTCTTTAGCATCAACAAGAATCCACTCACGGCTGATGTCTTGTTCTTTAGGACTATAAGTTTTCATACAGAAAATCTCCTCAAAGTGAGATAAGTTTTTTTTGTTAAAATTTCTACATCAAGTAGAAGTCTCGTATTGAGAAGCCATACTTTGACGCTTAGCTACCACACTGCGCCACGCAAACTTAGGAAAGATTGCCCAAAAGAGTGTAACGGCTCTTTTTGGTTGAACATTATGGCGATGT
This sequence comes from uncultured Desulfovibrionaceae bacterium, assembly GCA_964369185.1. Classification (GTDB taxonomy): domain Bacteria; phylum Desulfobacterota; class Desulfovibrionia; order Desulfovibrionales; family Desulfovibrionaceae; genus CAYJAZ01. The sequence goes on along the minus strand of CAYJEN010000028.1, from coordinate 18,280 downwards.
TCTGTTACCCGCTTCATCAAAAAGAAATGTATGCATCTCTGAGTACATTTAAAGTTGAAGAAGTCTGTTACAAAGACCGTTTTTTTAATATATTTGTCTTCTCTTGTCAAATTAAAAATGAGCTAAAATTGAAAAAAAATAAAATTATTTTTAAATTACAATAAAAACAGTAGATTACGCCTTGTAAAAAAATAACCTACAGACTAAGTTACACCTTTTACTCGTGTTGCAAATCTTGACTTTTTACGTAAATTAGGTAATATTGAATAAATGTTTTATTTTTAACCTTATATAAGGAATTACTATGCCCAATAAAGAAGCAGTAACCATTTGTAAGACCTTTTTGCGAAATGGTTTTGATGCCTATATAATCAATGCAAATTTACAAGATGAAGTTTTTGGACTTACACAGTCTAAAGTCTATGAAGTTGCTTGTGAGGCAGATTTTGAAACACTTTGTAAACTATTTCCAAGTGCTTGTGAATCAAAAAATAGCCAAATGTTTGCTACGATGAACACCGAAAGTGGTGCTTTAGTTTATTTCTATCCTATAGTTAATAGTGAGAGCTCTCACCCAGATTTTAGTCATATACGTGTTTCTTCATATCTTCTTGATGTTTTACAGAAAAAAAGTGAAGCAAACTACAATGCTATTAAAGGTGGAGTGTCAATCGCAAATATTGAAGATGCATTTTATGACTTAGAATGTGGTTGTGTCCGTTTAAAAGGCTTATCTCACTGGTCTGTACAAAGAAACTACAGGCTTGCAATTACAGCTTTGCGCGTAGCTGCAAATAATGATTTGCCAATTGAACCAAGTACATGGCTTGCAATTCTTCGTTCTTCACATCAAATTTCTGACTTTTTACCAATGTCAGTTTTAGTTGAAGAAATGCGTTTGGTGTCTGCAAAAAGCTTATGGAAATTCATTCAGTTATTGTCAGATAGCTTTATTCTTCATGCTGTTTTACCTGAAGTTGCCGCTTTGCATGCAATAAAGCAACAAAGAAATAAGAATGATGCGCAAGAAATTACAGTCTTTGAACACACAATAGCCTGTATGAAAGCATATCCTGAAGATGAATTTGAAAACGATTGGCTTGGTGTGATAGGTGTATTATTCCAAGATATTGGTAAACTCTATACAGCTGAAAATTATAAAGGTGTCTGGACTTTCTATCAATATCACAGAGTTGGTGCACAAATTACGCGTGGAATATTAAAAAGAATGCACTTCCCAACAGATGAAATTGACACTGTTTGCAATTTAGTGCGTGGCCACATACGTTTCCACTCAATGATGACTGATAGAGGTATTCGCCGTTTCCTCGCTTTGCCGGAAACCGAAAGACTTATAGCAATGACTCGTGCGCATATTGTAGCGACCGATGCATCATATACAAACTTTAACCATAACCTAAAATACCTTGAAAGAGCTGATACCCCTGAAGCAATGCTTGAGCCGCTCTTAAATGGTAATGAAATTATGGAAGTAACAAACTTGCCGCAAGGAAGAAGTGTTGGTATCATTCGTGATGCACTTCTTGAAGCACAAAAAGCGGGCATAGTTAAAACCTTAGAAGAAGCTAAAAACTTTGTATGCGAATACAAGGTAGAGGAAGAATAATTTATGTGCGGAATTTTTGGTATAACAGGGCATAAAGAAGCCTCACGTTTGACCTATTTTGGGCTTTATGCCTTGCAACACAGAGGGCAAGAAAGTGCCGGCATTGCTAGCTTTGATGGCAAGCATATGCACTTTCACATCGGTATGGGACTTGTTCCTGACGTTTTTACCGAAGATACTCTCTCAAAGCAATTATTAGGTGAAACAGCTATTGGACACATTCGATACTCAACAACAGGTAAGCCGGAAAAAAGAAATGCTCAACCTCTTGTTGTAAGTATGCATGGTTCTTTATTTGCTCTTGCACATAATGGTAACCTTACAAATGCTTTCAACCTTAGAAGAGAGCTTGAATCTGAAGGTGCTATCTTCCAAACAAGTTCTGATAGTGAAATTTTCATTCATTTAATTTCACGTGCATTAAGCAATAGAACTATTGAAGAAGCAATTCTTTATGCAACACAAAAAGTTGAAGGTGCTTACTCACTTCTTATTCTTTATAAAGGAAAATTCATTGCGGTTCGCGATCCTCATGGTTTCCACCCTATTGTTATGGGTAAAATTCCTGGAGTATCTGAATCTTGGATTTTTGCTTCGGAATCATGCGCTTTTGACCTTTTAGAAGCAGATTTTATTCGTAGTGTAGAACCGGGTGAAATGATTGTTATTGAACAACATGCAACCGACTTTACAAGCTATAGATTGCCAAAACAAAAACCTATTAAACAGTGTATTTTTGAACTTATCTATTTTGCAAGACCGGATTCAAATATCTTTGGTGAAGATGTGTTCCAGTGTCGTAAAAGAATGGGTGCTACAATGGTTCGAGAAATGCCTGCTGAAGCTGATATTGTTGTTCCATTCCCTGATTCCGGCGTGTATTCATCTTTAGGTGCAGCACAAGAATCTAAAATTCCTTATGAACATGCACTTATTCGTAACCACTATGTAGGAAGAACTTTTATTCAACCTTCTCAACAAATGAGACAGTTTAGTGTTAGAGTAAAAATAAACCCTGTAAAATCAGCTATTGAAGGAAAAAAACTTTTAGTAGTTGATGATAGTATTGTTCGCGGTACAACAGTTCAAACTCGTTGTGCAAAATTGCGTGAGCTTGGAGCGGAAGAAGTTCACTTTAGAGTAAGCTGCCCACCGATTAAACATCCTTGTTTTTATGGGATTGATTTTCCATCACCTTTTGAATTGGTGGCAAATAAACACAGTCTTGAACATTTATCAAAGGTATTAGGTTTAGATACACTACACTTCCTAACCTTAGAAGGTTTGAAAAGTTGTGTGAGCGAGCCGGATAACTACTGCTGTGCGTGTTTTGATGGTGTATACCCTACAGAAATTCCAACAATGTCCGATAAATATTCATTAGAGTCATAAAATCTTGATAGTGTAAGGAGCATGTGATGAATTCAGAAAAGTTTTTTACCAGAAAAGTAATATTCGCTTTTGTATATCTATTTATAATAATTTTCTTATTTGTAGGTATGCATTACTTTAGTGGCCGATTAAGTGACGACTTACTCACTTCTTCTTATGCTAGCATCGAAGAGCATACAGCTCAACAAAAAAAGATAATTCTTACCGAACTTGACGCTGATTCTGATAATATTGAACTTTTTGCTGCGATTTTAGAGCATTCTGATAATCTAACAGAAAGTATTCACTCTGTAGAAAAAGAGTATGAAATATCTTCAGCTCAAGATGATTTTTATCATTTAGATGCAAGCGGTATTGGACATAATCCGGCGGGAATACTAGTAGATATTTCAGCAGAAGATTATTTTCCTTTACTAAAAGCAGGAAGAACAATCCTTTCAAAAGTAAAATTTAATGCAAGTGGTAACAGCTTCCTTATTCTTACTCCAATAATGAAAGAAGAAAATCTTCAAGGTATCTTAGTAAATGAAATTTCAACTTTGTACCTTGAAAATCTTCTTACTCCTGGGTTCGACGATATGCTATATACTTATATCGTTGATTCTTTAGGTAACGTAATCGCATTAAATAAAAACAATTATGTTATCTTACCAAGTGAACCTCTAAGAACTCTTTTACAACGTGCGGAATACGATCAAGCAGCGGCAACAGTAAATAGCTTTGAAGCTCTTCTTGGTGACTTTGCTGAGGGTAAAAGTGGTTACCTGAATATATCATACTACGATAATGTGCGTTTAGGATATTATACTCCTTTAGGTATAAATTCATGGTATTTAGTATCATTCCTTCCAGAAGAATTTATTTCTGATACTATCTTTACGATTGAAACAAGTATGTTTATTATCAATATAGCTTTGCTTATAATCTTTATGATTATTGCAATATATATTACTTCAATCCTAAAAGATAACAGAAAGCTTAAAAGAAATCTTATACTTGAACTTACATCTCGTATTGAAGTTGACCCGCTTACAAAGCTCTATACTCGTGTTGAGACTGAAAGTAGAATAACAACTTACTTACAATATACACATGATGTTCAAACATCAGCACTTCTTATCATAGATTTAGATGACTTCAAAAATGTTAATACAATGTTTGGTGAAGAATACGGCGATGTTATCTTGAAAGAATCTGCACAAAAAGTGAAGAAAGCTTTCCGTGAAAGTGATATCGTAGGTAGAATTGACAGAAACCTCTTTATTGTTCTTTTACGTAACGTAAGCGATGAAAAAATTATTCGTTGGAAAGCAGAAACAATTCTTACATCACTTGCAAGTGTTGAACTTGGAAGTACAGGTAGTTATATTACAGCGTCTATTGGTATTGCAATGTGTCCGACTGATGGTAAGAACTTTAAAGAAATCTATGAAAAAGCAGATGCCGCTATGTATCACGTAAAGGTTATGGGTAAAGCCGGTTATGCCTTATATGATAAGAGCTTGAAGCATCAAATTAAAAAGTTCACTCCTTCAAAAGAAATGAAAGCTGATAAAGTTATTACATCTGACGTAGATAACATTCAATCTAATATCGTGAACCTTATTTATGGCGGGCAAGATACTGCTAATACGGTAACTGAAATGCTTAATAAAATAGGCAGCCATTATCAGCTTGATCGTTGTGGTATTTTTGAGCTTGATCCGAATACAAAAACTCTTGGGAATGTATTTGAATTCTATACAGAAAAAAATGGTCCTATTAATGATACTGTTCAAGGTATAGCAGGTAAGGACGTAGAAGACTTTGTTGATGGCGTTGCTGAACTTGGTATTAAAGAGTTTATCTTCTTTAATGAATTGCCAACAGAAGTTAAAAAATTCTTTGCTCTACAAAAAATTTCAAGTGCGATTTGCGGTGCATTTGAATACAATGGAGTGAAAGGATTTATACTTTTAGCATTCTGTGGGCAAGGACGTAAAGCATGGGGCTCATCTTACTATGATATAATAACAACTGCTTCAAAACTTTATGCAATGCGCCGTAAAATGAATTAGAAAAAATATCCCTCATAATGTTGCAAGGAAAGTATTATGAGGGAATGAATCTTATCTTTTATATTTGAAAAATAGACATACTGAAACGAACAAAAGAAAAGGATTTAGGAAGAGAATATGGCAAAAAAGTCATCTAGTGTACCAGGGGAAATAGCAGAGGAGTTTTATCAGATAAGCTTAGAGATTTATATGTCGTTTCCTAAGTATCGCCCACCGGTGAGCTTATTCCAATTTAAAGAAAATATCCCAACATTGTATCCATTTTCTAAAAAAGATCAGCGTCTTACAAATGAACAGATAGAAACTGCAATAGAACTATGTAAAGAAGGGAACCTTTTCGTATCAAGAACAGATTTACCGATTTATGCTGAGCATATAGTACATCAGTTAGATCTTGTTTTGCTAGATAAAAACTTTAAAGCTAATGAAGTCGCTGAAATTATTACTAAGGCATTAACAAAGAAATATCAGGATTTTATTGAGCAACCAGTTAAAGTCGTATACGAAGAATTACACAGAGATATAATGGTTTTTACAGAATATCTTTGGGAAGATATGTATAGACTAAGAGGATTTCTTGGTAGACTGCATACAGGTGAACATGACTTTAGACATCATGCTATGAATACTTTAGTTCTTGGTTTGTGGATTTTTTCAGAACTTCAAAAAGAAAAAAATAGAAAAATGTTTGATAAAATTGCTCTTGGCATGTATTTACATGATATAGGAATGGGTAAGATATCACCATTTATCATTAACAAAAAAACTCCACTTACTAAAGAAGAAATGGAAAAAAACAAAACACATACAATTGCAGGTGTTAAAATGTTGCAACGTGTTGAAGTTTTAGAAAAAGAAGTTCTTCAAGCAGTGTTTGAGCATCACGAACGTCTTGATGGTTCGGGCTACCCTCAAAAACTCTGTCAACCACTGAGCGTAGTTGCTAGAATTGCAGCTGTAGCAGACTCTATTTCAGCAATGATTCAAGAAAGACCATACGCTAAGAAAATTGACATAAAAACTGCTATCGCAAGTGTTTGTAATGATAGAAGTAAATATGATAATAACGTTGCAACTGTATTATTAAATGGTTTGGTTTCAGGCTATTTCGATAAGCTTTTACCGGCAAAATAAATACATTTAGGCTGTGTTTCTAAATAAAAAGATATTTAAAAAGCAGGGTATGGGCTACGGTTTATATTTTGTTTCCCCGCACTTGGTTTCTGTCATTTGTTCAGATCCATTCCCCAGCGGGGTTTTCTATTTTAAAGTTGCTCTTAAATATTATAGCTTGCAGTAATTAGGTGAATAAGTTAGAGTAATTCAAAAGATATTCTATGAAATTACAATGAGGTTTAAAATATGAAAGGAATAATTCTTGCCGGTGGGTCGGGCACAAGGCTCTATCCTCTAACCAAAACCACGTCAAAACAACTTTTGCCGGTTTACGATAAACCAATGGTATATTATCCACTTTCAACCTTAATGCTTTTTGGAATTAAAGAAATTCTAATAATTTCAACTCCTCAAGATACTCCAAATATTGAAAAATTATTTGAAAATGGTGAAAAACTCGGTTTAAGTATAGAATATGCTATCCAAGATGAACCAAAAGGTATTGCGCAAGCCTTTACCATTGGAGCAAATTTTATAGGGAGTGATGATGTTTGCTTAATCTTAGGTGATAATATTTTCTATATGGGCGAACAGTTTACAACTTTCCAAAATGAAGTTGAGCAAAACAAAGGGAAAAAAGCAACAATTTTCGCTTACCACGTATCTGACCCTGAACGATTTGGTGTAGTGGAATTTGATAAAGATCATAAAGCTATTTCTATTGAAGAAAAACCTAAAAATCCTAAATCAAATTATGCATCGGTAGGACTTTATTTTTATCCGCCTGATGTTGTTGAAAAAGCACACTCTCTTAAGCCATCTGCTCGTGGGGAACTTGAAATTACAGACTTAAATAATATGTATCTTCAAGAAGAGAGAATGAATGTTGTGCCTATGCGCCGTGGTAATGCGTGGCTTGATGCCGGAACTCCTGAGAGTTTGATGGAGTCAGGGCAATTTGTGCAAATTATGGAAAAACGTCAAGGCTTAAAAATTGCTTGTATTGAAGAAATTGCATATCGCCGTGGTTTTATAGACGATAGCAAAATGCTTGCAATTATTGATAGTCTAAAAGATGGAGATTATAAATCTTACTTGCAAAAAGTTTATAGTGAAACTCACGAAATTTTTTAATAACTATAATAAATTATTATAAATATAAAAAAAGGGTATGCATCAAATCTACTTTTATTTTCTGCTGGAGTCAGAAAATAAAACGTAAGACGATTTGAAACATACCCTAAAGTGTTTTATGAGAGATATAATTGAGATAAATTCAATCTATAAGATTTCTAAGAAGGCTTCAATACGCACTTTTAGTTGTTCTGTATCAGAATCAGAATAGTCAGTTTCTATATGCAAGAAAGGTAGTTCCAATGCTTCACGAACGAATTTTTTTACTCGTGTAGATTCCGTTTCGTAAGTTTGACAACCATGCCATGTAAGGTCGATAACAGCGTCTACATTAAAATCCTTAGCCATTTCTTCAATAGCTTGATATCGTAAAGGATTTGGAGACATTACTGCACAAGGAACTTCAAGGTAAGCTTTTGCAAGAGCTTTTAAAGGTTCAAGATTTTCATCAACTTTAATTCTTGTTTTCTTGTAACCTGAACAGTTATCTAAACAGACAACACTTGCACCGCTTTGTTCAATAAGGCTTACAACTTTATGCGAACCCATCCCCACAGGTACGCCTGTAAGTAAGATTCTAGGTTTGTTAGTATCTCCAAAGCTTTCACCTTTACTGATTTTTTCTTGTATTTCAGAAACTATATCTTCCATACATTTAATTGCAAATTCTTTATCAACTAAAAATGGAGACTTAAAACCAAGCTCTAAGAGTTCCATTCCTGTGAGAGGAGAAGGTTTTAATTGTGCTAAATCCATAAGATTTTTTAATGCCTTACGTTCTCTGTTTAGTAAATCGATAGCTGAACGAAGTTTTTCTTCAGTGATTTCAACGTTGAAGTCTTGCTCTAAACGCTTGATATAGCCTTGCAATTCATCTTCCCAATAGGCAAGAGCTTTTTCATCTTGTTTTTGAGGGAGTTGGAGAAGCATGAGAGGAACTCTTTCACTAAGAAATTCATACATTTTCTTCTTTCCGTCACAAGTGCTGTCTGCAATAACTATATCTGAAGCTGAAAGGTAAGGGCAAGAATCTAAAAGAGAAAAGCCAAAACTACTTTTAATAAGTGGACAAAGCCCACGAGGAAGAATTTCTTCAGCAGCGGCGATAGAATCGTTTTTAGTCCCGCATAGTCCTACAGATATTGCTCCAGCAGCGGTTGCTATTTCTGTTGGAGTATAAAGGCAATATTGACCAACTACTTTTTTTCCTTCTTTTTTTGCTTGTTCAAGATTTATGCTATTTTTATCGAAGGCTTGGGTAAGTAGTTCATAACTTTGAGTTCTCATGAAAATTTTCCTTTCTTTCTTTTTCTTTCTTTATAAATATTAATTTGATTTTAATTGTTTTTTATAGGCATGAGCAGCAAAAAGTGCCGCTCCTAAAGCACCCATACATTGTGGATTTTCAGGGACTTGCACATCTAAATCTAGCTCTTTTGCCAGGTGCTTGGCGAAGTTTGGATTTGTTGCCAGCCCACCTGTGAAAATGCATTGCCCTTTCCATGAAATACGTCCCGATAATGCACGCATCCGTTTAGCAATAGATGTGAATACACCGGCGGCAAGATCTTCAGGTTTTGCACCTTTTGCAAGAAGTCCTATAATTTCACTTTCTGCGAATACTGCGCACATACTTGAAATATTAAGAGGAGTTCCTTTTGCGGCGGCATTTCCTAATTCGTCTAGTGTGAGCCCCAATATTCCGGCAACGACTTGAAGAAATCTGCCTGTTCCGGCGGCACATTTATCATTCATCATAAAATCATTTACATTACCGTCTGAATCAAGGCTGATAACTTTACTGTCTTGCCCGCCTATATCGAGTACAAGTCCTGTATTTGGGTGAAGGTAAGTTACTGCTTTTGCATGACAAGATATCTCTGTCTTAACTTCATTTACAAAAGGAAGAGATATTCTACCATAGCCGGTTGCCATGCTATATTGTATGTCGTCAACTTTAATATTTGCTTTATTACAGGCTGACTCAAGAGCGGAGTAAGCAGATTCTTTTGGAGTCCAACCTGTGGGATATATTGCAGATGAAATAATCTTTTTTGATATAAAATCATAGATTACTACTTTTGCTGCAACTGAACCAACATCTATGCCTGCAACATAGAATGGAGTATCTAATTGTGATAACATATTAATCTCGTAAAAAAATGCTTAGATGTTTTTTGGATAACATAAGAAAAATAAATACTTATAGATACATCTGCAAAATAAGGGTGATTGTTTAAAGTACTTCAAGGATATGCAAAAAGAGCATATTTGAAATAATTTAATGTAAAAAGAGCAACCTACCCTTTAAATAAGTAAGGTCATGTAAAGCCGGCAGTGGAAAAAAGCACTGCGCGAGTAGAGGAATATAAAGCCGCACAAGAAGAGTGGATATGATTATTATCAATCATTCCGCTTATTCTTTCTTGCAAAGGCAAGGTATAATGCTTTATTTTTTTCAAAATAGTTCTACTCTTGTTAAGTATACTTTTGTTTAAGTTGATGATTCAAGGTAAATTAATTTCTAAATTAAGTCAAAGGGATAAATTTTATAAAATAGCAAATTTGGAATAGTTTTTTCAAAAGAGGAAATCGTTCATAATAATTTATGCTATTAGAAATCTATTATTGTGTTATAAAAAAGTGAACTATAAAGTCTCTTTGTAAAAATTGTATGAATAAGAAAATATTGTGAAAGAAGTATTTTTTGACAAATATTATAAAAGTATTTATAAGAAATAGAACACAAGTAAATTTATGACGTAAAATGTTATAATGCTTGTTTAGAAAAAAATATTTATCCGGAATTACAAGCAATACAAGTTCTCAAATCTAATAAAAAATATTGCTGTGGAGTAACAATGAAAGAGAAATCTATAGAATACTTACAAGAGCTGTTTAGGAGATTTCCTGAATTAGAAGATTTGCATAATCCAATAGTAGAAGCTATCGAACTTTTGCTTAATTGTGTTAAGAGTAAAGGAACTATCTTTGTATGCGGAAATGGCGGTTCTGCGGCAGATGCGGAACATATTGTTGGTGAACTAATGAAGTCGTTTCTAAAAAAACGTCCTGTTAATATTGATTTTGCACAAGCTTTTGCAAATAAGCATCCGCTTCATGCAGGATACATCAACTATAATCTTGAAGAGGGTATACGAGCAATTTCTTTAGTAAGTGGTGTTTCATTGCCAACTGCTTATGCAAACGATGTTGCTGCGGATATGATATTTGCTCAGCAAGTATATGGACTTGCGAAAGAAAATGATGTCTTATGGGTAATATCTACATCTGGAAATTCAGCAAATATTAACAATGCATTGAGAGTTGCGCAAGTGTTAGGATGTAAATGCTTAGGGCTTAGCGGAAAATCAGGTGGAGAAATGGCACATTTACTTGATGTTGAAATACGTGTAAAATCAAATTTCACTCCAATTATACAAGAATATCATTTGCCTATATACCATTGTATTTGTGCGGTGCTTGAGGAAGAAATTTTTTAATTAAAAAGCTTATTTGAAAAAAACTTATAACACTTTATTAAATAAAGATATACATCGATAGCGAAATTTTGTTAATATCTCTATCGATGTATATCTTTTTTGCTTTTAAAGTAAGTGGTTTAGAAAAAAACACTGAAAAATAGTTAATTATTTTTTTTCTACAATGTTTTTTTAAAGCTAATAAAAACAGTAGAATAAATGCGGAAATCTTTAATAAGTCAGATTTGAGTTTAATTTTAGCTTGTTTTTTATTTTACTTTGTTATATTTTTTACCAAATTATTCTGTAGCGATGATTAATGTCGACAGATTTGAGTAACAGCTGATTCTTTGATTGTGATAGACGGCTATCTCAATAAAGGTGATAAAAGGAGTATTTTCTTTTATTACTCTTGTCTTTTGTGTAAAAGACCTTCACGATTAAATTTTGTAAGGAATTTTTATTAATAACCATCACCCCTTTTTATCCTAATCTATTTTTTATTAGGTTTTAGGGGTAAAGCACTGAGGTAAAAACATGACCACTTTAACAATTGCTAAATCACTACAAAACACTCCAATTCTTATAACTGAAGAAGCTACAGAACTTTCATTTGACTTTAATCTTGCAGATGCGCTGTTTGAGCGTGTTGAAGATGATATGGTTGTATCGCTTGATGACGGTACAAGCATTGTTTTAGAAGATTTCTATGCTATATACTCCAGTGAATTTCTTCCGGATTTCCAGTTTTTAGACAGTGAAGTTACCGGCGAAGAATTTTTTGCTGCTTTAGACCCTAACTTGATGCCTGCTGCCGGCCCTGCTGCTACAGCTGTTGCTACAGGTGGCGGACGTTTTTATGTAGATGGTGAATATGGTACTGCCGACGGTATTGATTCTCTCGGTGATGATGGAATAGGCGGCGGTTCAGAATATACTCGTAATGCTTTTGGAGCTGCACCAAGAGAAGTGAATATTGCTCCTGAAGTTACAAGCTTTACAACTTTAGAAGTAGCAGAAAGTGGTCATGATAATAATTTAAATCCACTTATTTTTGATGCGAACGAAGAGTTTACTTCGCCTAGTGTTGTTACAGGTCTAATTGAGGCTGAAGATGGTAATGGTGATACTTTAAGCATGTCGTTAGTCGGTAATGGTGTGGGTGCTTATGGTGTATTCACTTTTGATGCAACAACAAATACATATACTTATACATTAGATAATACAGCGGCTGATAGCCTTGGTATTACTGACACTGTTACTGAAACATACACAATTCTTATTGAAGACGGACAAGGTGCTTCTGTTACTCAAGAGATTACAGTTACAATTCAAGGTAGAAATGATAGACCTGAACTTTCAGTAACAGCAAATCAAGCAACAAGCGAAAATGGTGAAAGTGCAATAATTCTCACTGTTACCGAAGATGCCGGTGTGCTTGATACTGATCCTGCTATAACACCAACAGCAACAGCAGCAGAACTTATCACAGTAACAGGTCAAGCAAGTGGTTTTGATGTTGATTCAGGTGCAGTTTTAAATTTCTCAATAAGCGATGGATCAGCTGACCAAAATGCGGCTGCTCCTTCAACAACTACTTTTACAAATGCATACGGAACATTTTCAATCGATAATGATCCTGCTTCTGCAAATTATGGTCAATTCACTTTTGTATTGAATAATGATAGTGTAGAAGTTCAGCAGTTAGGGCATGATGCAGTCCAGGCTTTAACATTCACAGTTTATGTGTATGATGAAAATGGTGCATGGCAATCACAAGAAGTTACAGTAGAGATTTTAGGTAATAACGATAAACCTATTCTTACTATTTCAAATGAAGTGCTAACAGTAATTGAAAACGGTCATACAAATAACAGCGAAGAAGTAAGCGGAACTTTAAAAGTTGAAGATATAGATGTAAATGATACAGCTGAGTTCAGCCTTACCTTTAATCCGCTTACCGTTGAAGATGTAAAGGACGCTTTAAATCTTGATGCTTTGCTAGGTAAAATTGATATATCAAAGTTAGAAAATCTTTTAGGAAGTAAGGTTGTTTCAGCTCTTCTTGAAAATACTCAAGTTGAAAACCTTATAGATTTAGCAACAACTTCAATCGAAAATGTAATTGACGAGTTTTCAGCTCTCAATAAAACAGGTGAAGAGGGCGAAACTGTTTACGGCTTATACGGTAAAATGATTATAGAGTTAGATTCAGATAGCGGTGAATATGCTTATACCTACACACTATATAGTCAAGAAGAAGCAGAAGCTCTTGGAACAATTACAGAAATCGCTTACTGGGCTTTAAAATATCGTGATGATAATGAAGAAGCAGTGAGCGAAAGCTTCACAGTTACAGTTACTGACAGCGCAGGAGCAACTGACTCTAAAGATGTAACAGTAAAAGTATTCGGCTCTAACGATAAACCTGTAATCGAAATTGCAAATGATATGGAAGTTCGTGAATCAGGTAATGGCATTGAAGTTTTTGGTAAAGAGTTTGAAAATGCCACAGATTTAGGAAACCCTGTAGCTGTTGGTCAATTAGTAGCTGTTGACGATATCAACGATATGCTCGGAAATCTTACATTTAGCGTAGACAATTTTGCTGAAAAAGCATCAAATAATCCTTTATTTGATAAGTCATACGATGTAGAAGGCTATGGTACTCTTTACCTCAATAGCAAAACAGGTACTTATACATTTATCCTTAATAATAAGAGTGATGTAACTCAAGCTCTTAATGAAGGCGAAAAAGAAGAAATTACGATTGAATTTAAAGCTTTTGATGGCAATATTTCAAGCGATACTAAAGAAATTACACTTACAATTACAGGTACTAACGATAGACCAACATTGGAAATCGATAAACCAGAACTAACAATCACTGATCTTTTTGATAATCCACACGTAAATTCAACAGGTGTAACTGCTTCAGTAAGCGGTAAAGCAACTGCAACAGATGTTGACCAAGCAGGTGACTTAGGTGATGAGCTCACCTTTAGCCTAAGCTATATGCGCCCAACACTTGATAATGTGTTGAAAGTTCTTGATGCTGAAGTTTTAGCAAAACTTGCAACTGTGCTTGATGTTGCTAAACTTGAAAAACTCGGTGAAATTTCAGAAGATGCTTATGGCATATTTGAAAATCTTCCTACAAGTGGTGACACTGTTTACGGCTTGTACGGTAAAATGGAAATTAATGCTGAGGGTGTATATACTTATACATTATATACTCAAGCAGAAGCAGAAGCTCTTGGAACAGTAACAGAACTCGCATTCTGGGCATTGCAAATGCGTAATGATAATGACGAAGCATTATCAACAGAAAACTTCACTATCTATGTATCTGATGAAGAAGGTGCATGGAGAGAAGAAGATGTTACAGTTACAGTAAAAGGTTCAAATGATACTCCTGTAATCCATCAAGTTATTGCCGATACAACATTGCAAGAATCCGGTCATGGAATTATGGTTGGTAATGAATATGTTGAAAATGCAGAAAATTTTGGTAAATCTGCTGTAGCAGGTCAAATTGTTGCAAGCGATATCGACGCTGATGATTTTGGCAAACTCACATTTAGCGCAGAATATGGTGACGTAAAAACTCAAGCAAATTCAGGCACACTTGAATTGAAAGATTTAGTAGGTGACTTTGATATTCTTCTTGGTAATTCAGCTAATGTTGATGTATTTGGCTATGATACTACTCTTACAAATGATTTCGGAACATTATACCTCAACAGCAAAACAGGTACATATGTATTTGTTCTTGATAATGATAGCGCGGCAACTCAAGCTCTAAACGAAGGCGAAATGAAAGACCTTGATTTCACCTTTAGCGTAAGTGACGGAAGTGCAAACGATACTGCAAAAGTTACAATCAAACTTGAAGGCACAAACGATAAACCTGACCTCAAAATCAGCAATGATATATTATCTGTTGAAGAAAATAAAGGTGAAGTTGCAAATTCAGTAAGTGGTACAATTCTCAAACTTGAAGACGTTGACGCAGGCGAAACAGCAACTCTAGATGTAAATCTAACCATTACACGTCCTGAACTTGGAAATGCAACATTACAAGCAATCTTTGATAAGGTTCTTGACTCTCTTGGAGTTAATGACAGTGTTGTAGATGGTGTTCGTGAAGCAATTGAAAAACTATATAAAACTCTTGGCGAAAACCCTGAAAATTCTCCAATAAGCGAAATTGAAGGCATTAAATACGGCGATATCTCAGAAGACGGAAGCACAGTTTACGGTTTATACGGTAAAATGGTTCTTGATTTGTCAGCTGGAACATACACTTATACTCTTTACACATGGGACGAAGCAAAAGGTAGTGTTGACACAATGGCTGCTTACCTAGCTCTTCAACATCGTGATGGCGATGAAGCTCTTCCAACCGAAAACTTTACTATATCAGTAAAAGATGAAAACGGAGCATGGACAAGCGAAAACATCACAGTAGAAGTGCAAACTATTGATGATAGACCAACTATTACATTTGACAGTAATGATGATTTATCAGTAACTGAAGCAGGGCATGGCGGAGAAATTCTTGGAAGTGTACTTGATAGTGCGGTTGAGAATTTGGTTGACGATTTATTCGCACCTGTTGAAGGTTTACCTGTTGTAGATGGTTATGTTGAAAGTATAAAACAAGAAATTACAGATATTTTAGAATCAGCTTTTGAAGGCATGAAAGATGAGTATTCACCAAACTTCACATATGAAGGTGATACATCTGCAAAAGGTGAAATGACAATTTCTGATGATGATGGTGTAACTATCCTTATTGCTGAGGGCTCAAAACCAACTTTTGACACAGATAAATTTACTGATAGCTTATTGGAAAATCTTGGTGATTTAGGACTTTCTTTTGAAGGTTTAGCTCAGTTGGGTGAATTACTCTCAACAGCAACAAGTATTGCAGGACTCTTAGACGGTTCATTCACAGTTGATAAACTTCTTTCAATCTTAGATGGAGCACCGGAACTTAGCGATTTAGCAAAAGTATTAACTGAAAGCTTAAATCTCGATGTTCTTCTTGAACTTGCTAAAAATTCAATCAAACAAACAGTTGAAGGTGAGTTCGGTACACTTGAAATTTATCAAGACGGTGAATATAGCTACACATTAAATAATGAAGACACAGATACTCAAGCTCTCAATAAAGATGAACAAGCAACTGATAGCTTCACAATTAAAGTTTATGATAAATTTGGTCAAGTAACTGAACAAGACGTTGAAATTACTGTAACAGGCTCTAATGATAAGCCGGTTATTACCTCTGCGGATAACTTATCAATCAATGATAGTTCAAGTGTAAAAGGAAGTGTGCTTGCATCTGATTTAGATAAAGGTGAAGCAGGAACACTAAAATATTATGTTGGTGATGCCCCTGCCTCTCAAACACTTGATGAATACCTTCAGGCTAATTCTGCTGAAATAGGCGATTCTGTGCGTCAAAGCATTCAAGATAAAATTGACGCAAATAATAAAGAAATTAAAGAAATAATTGAAGGTTACGAAGCAGAAAAGATTAGATTAGAGACTGAAAAACAAGATTATCAATCTAAAATAGCGGACTTACAAGCAGAAAATGCTAAAAATAAAGAAGACCTAAGCAAGCTTGAAGAAGAGCTTGGAAATGAATCTTCATCTTCTCTTTTTGGCGGTTCTGTTGAAGCAACAGGACTTTATAAAACTTTAGAAGATTTAAAAGATCAACTTGGAGTTGAGGGTGAGTATCGTGACGGATTGTTTTTTAAAGGTTGGCTAGGTGATTCAGGACTTTACGAACAGTTACATGATGGTAAAATTACACCAGCTCAATTTAATACTCAAAAAGCAGACTTAGATAAACTTATAGCGGAAGCAGAAAAAGCTATTGCTGATAAGCAAAACGAAATAGCAGAGGAAGAAGCAACTGTTAGCCAGCTTAATGAAGCTAATAATAAAGAGATTGCTGAATTAGAAGCTAAGATTGAAGATGTAAACAAAGAGCTTTATGGCGACTTAGATCCAAGTAACGTTTGGGATAAGCAAATTATTGATGTTCTTGATACTGTTGACTTAGGCAATCTTGGTTTACTTAATGTTGCTCTTACTGCGCTTGGAATTACTGATTTAGGTGCATATCTTTCAGAGTCTGCAGGTGTATACGGTGCACTAGCAGCTATAAGAAATGGTATTGTGCCGGGCGCTGATGAGTATGAACTTCAAAATGCTGCTTATGAAACATTGTTAAATGCTCTTACAGGTGCTGACGATTCAATTTATGGAGCATTAAAAGAGATGCTTGATGAAGAAAAATTACTTTCTGATGTAACTAAAGAATTAAATCACCCTGAAGGCATTGAAGATGGCTTGGTTGAAATTGATGGCGTAAAATACGATATCCAAGAAGGCCAGTATGGTTCACTCAAAATCAATGTAGCTACAGGCGAATATACTTACGAAATTGATTACGATAAGCTACCGGAACAAGGTCAAACTACAGCAGATTTAGATGATGAAAGCTTTACTATCTACGTAAAAGATGAAAATGGCGCATGGGATAGTAAAGAAATCACAGTGAATATAGCTGACATTAATGATATATATAATGGTGATGCTAATCCTAATAATTATGATGGTGGTATCGGTAACGATAGAATTATCGGTAACGGTGGCAATGACGAACTCTACGGTGGAGACGGTAATGACTACATTGACGGAAAATGGAGTGATGACTTCATCGACGGCGGTGATGGTAAAGATAGCATTTTCGGCGGTGAAGGCAATGACACCTTATATGGTGGAGCTGGAAACGATATCATATGGGGCGGTGACGGTAACGATACCCTCTTCGGTGGTGACGGTAATGACTACCTAAAAGGCGGAAATGGCGTAGACAAACTATTCGGTGGAGCCGGCAAAGATGAACTTCGTGGCGGTAAAGGTAACGATACCCTCACAGGTGGAGAAGGTGCAGATACTTTCGTATGGAAAGCAGAAGACTTCCAAGCCGGTGACGAAGATATTATCACTGACTTTAATCTTGCAGAAGGTGACTTACTAAACCTTAGCGACTTTGCTGATACTACTAAGTATAATGTATCAATCAGTGATGATAATGGAAATGCTTTAATCACTATTGCAGATGCTGCCAATGCTGCTGAATACCAAACAATTCTTTTACAGCTTCAAGATACAACAATTGACGAAATAAATGATGCGTTCGACACATCAACACTTATTATCAAATAGTTTTATAAAGCAAAATAAATAGTCAAATAATAAAACGGCACTCGGTTTTGAATCGGGTGCCGTTTTTTTTGAGCAATTTAAAAGTATAATGAATACCTTGCTTATAGCTAACTATCTAAAAAATTTATAATATATTATGCTTTTAGAAAAAATGAAAATAAATGAATAGAAAGTGAAAATAAATACAAGTTTTTTTATGCATAAATGCTTTACAAAAC
>CAYJEN010000027.1:0-22811 GCA_964369185.1 uncultured Desulfovibrionaceae bacterium | reverse complement strand
GCTAAAACCCACTTCTGCTGGTCGTCGTTTTCAGACAGTATCTGACTTTGCTGAAATTACACGCAGAGGTTCAGAACCAAGTTTGACAATCGGCTTAACTAAGAAAAGTGGACGTAACAATAATGGTCGTATCACCAGCCGTCGTCGCGGTGGTGGTCACAAACGCTTGTACCGTATTATCGACTTCAAACGCGATAAAAGAGGTATTCCGGCAACAGTAGCACATATTGAGTATGATCCTAACCGTACAGCACGTATCGCACTTTTGCACTATGCAGACGGTGAAAAACGTTACATTTTGGCACCGGTAGGTATCAAACAAGGCGATAAAATTTTCGCTGGTGATGCTGCCGATATCAAACCAGGTAATGCATTGGTATTGAATAAAATACCAGTAGGTACAAACATTCACAATATTGAAATGTATCCTGGTAGAGGCGGTCAACTTTGCCGTTCAGCTGGTTCTTATGCTCAATTAGTAGCAAAAGAAGAAAAATATGCTTTAGTACGTCTCCCTAGTGGTGAAGTACGTAAGATATTAGCAAGCTGTTGTGCAACAGTTGGTCAAGTAGGTAACGTTCATCACGAAAACGTGTCTCTCGGTAAAGCTGGTCGTAATCGCTGGCTTGGTCGTAGACCTAAAGTTCGTGGTGTGGCAATGAACCCAGTTGATCACCCATTGGGTGGTGGTGAAGGTAGATCCTCAGGTGGTCGCCATCCGGTTACCCCATGGGGTATCCCAACTAAGGGTTACAAAACAAGAGATAAGAAGAAAGCTTCTTCACGTCTTATTGTTAAACGTCGTCAAGCCTAGTTTAAGTAGAGGATTTATAAATGCCTAGATCACTTAAAAAAGGTCCTTTCGTAGATGACCATTTGATGAAGAAAGTAGAAAACGCTTTAGCGACAGGTGACCGTAAAGTTGTAAAAACTTGGTCACGTCGTTCAACCATTTTACCAGAAATGGTAGGATTGACATTTGCTGTTCATAACGGTAAAAAGTTCATTCCGGTGTTTGTAACTGAAACAATGGTAGGACACAAGCTTGGTGAATTCTCACCAACTCGTACCTATTATGGTCATGCTGCGGATAAAAAGACCAAAGCTAAGAAGTAACGGGGTAGAGTTCATGGAAGTAAAAGCAATAGCGAAATACCAAAGAGTATCCGCTCAAAAAGCACGACTTATCGCTGCATTAGTACGCGGTAAACAAGTGGAAGATGCCTTGAACTTACTACGTTTCACACCTAAGAAGTCTGCTGGTATCATGTATAAAGTAGTTCACTCAGCAATGAGTAACGCTGCAGCAAACTCCAATATGGATGTTGACTCACTTTTTGTAAAAGAAGTGTTAGTAAACGAAGGTCCAACATGGAAACGCTTTATGCCACGCAGCCAAGGTAGAGCAAATCACATTTTGAAACGTACAAGTCATATAACCGTAGTGCTCGCAGAAGCAGGCGGACAGGAGTAGGGTATGGGTCAGAAAGTACATCCTTACGGCTTCCGTTTAGGATATAATAAACCATGGCAATCTCGTTGGTTCAGCGCTAAAGAATATGCCAGTTTTGTAGAAGAAGATTTCCGTATTCGTAAGTTTGTAAAAAAACTTTTGTATACAGCAGGAATCTCTAAAATAGAAATCGAACGCTTTGGCGGTAAGATTCGTTTAATTCTTTCAACAGCTCGTCCTGGTATCATTATTGGTAAAAAAGGTGCGGATATTGAAAAATTACGTAACGATCTTAAGAAAAAATTCGGTAGAGAGTTTTCTTTAGAAGTTACCGAAGTTCGTCGTCCTGAAGTAGATGCTCAATTAGTTGCTGAAAACATGGCAATGCAGTTAGAGCGTCGTGTAGCATTCCGTAGAGCTATGAAGCGTACAGTAGGAATGGCACGCAAATTTGGTGCAGAAGGCATCAAAGTTACTTGCGGTGGCCGTTTAGCTGGTGCAGAAATTGCTCGTTCAGAATGGTACCGTGAAGGCCGCGTACCTCTTCAAACTTTGAGAGCAGATATCGACTACGGTTTTGCTGAAGCACTAACCACATACGGTATCATCGGTATCAAAGTATTGATATACAAAGGTGAACTTCTTGGAAGAGAGGGAGAACAATAATGCTTGCTCCTAAAAGAACCAAATTCCGTAAATGGCAAAAAGGTAGACTTCGTGGACCTGCTACTCGCGGTGCGCAAGTATCCTTTGGTGACATCGGTCTAAAAGTTGTTGAACATGCAAAAATTACCAACCAACAAATTGAAGCAGCACGTATCGCAATGATGCGTCACATCAAACGTGGTGGTAAAGTTTGGATCCGTATATTCCCAGATCATCCTATCACAGCGAAACCTTTAGAAGTACGTCAAGGTAAAGGTAAAGGTTCTCCGGTAGGTTGGGTTGCACCAGTAAAACCTGGTCGTGTATTATACGAAATCAAAGGTGTTAACAAGGAATTAGCTATTGAAGCTTTAACTCGTGCAAAACACAAGTTACCTTGTAAGACAGTAATCGTAGTGAGAGAGGGGGCATTTGAATAATGAATAAGCCCGAATTTACAAATATGAGCGTTGAAGAATTGAAAGCAAAGCTTAAAGAATATCGTGAAGAATTGTTTAATCTTCGTTTTCAACATGCAACTAGTCAATTAGAAAAAACCTCTTCACTTGCGCTAACTAAGAAAAACATTGCACGTGTGCTCACAGCATTGTCAGCACAAGGTGTAAAAAAAGCCTAAGTGAAGGTTTAGGAGCGTTACATGAACACAGCGATAAGCCATCGCAAGGGCAGAAAACTTGTTGGAACTGTCGTTTCGGATAAATCCGATAAAACAATAGTTGTTCGCGTAGAAACCTTAGTTAAACATCCGCTTTTGAAAAAGTACATTCGCAGTCATAAGAAATTTACTGCGCATGATCCTGAAAATCAATGCGGTATTGGTGATAAGGTTGAAATAGTAGAATTTAGACCCCTTAGTCGTAACAAGCGTTGGCACTTAGTGTCGATACTTGAAAAAGCAGTATAATTTGCTTTGGCAAATATTGAGCAGAGGAAAATACTATGATTCAAGTAGAATCAAGGCTTGAAGTAGCCGACAATTCCGGTGCAAAAGAAGTGCTTTGCATTAAGGTGCTTGGTGGTTCTAAGCGTCGTTACGCCACAGTGGGAGATATAATTGTTGTTACCGTTAAGGACGCAATTCCCCATTCTAAGGTGAAAAAAGGTGATGTAATGCAAGCAGTTATCGTACGTACCGCGAAAGAAGTACGTCGCGTTGATGGCTCTTACATCAAGTTTGATACAAATGCAGCAGTGCTTTTATCAAAACAAGGTGAACCAGTTGGTACACGTATCTTTGGACCAGTGGCTCGTGAACTTCGTGCGAAGAACTACATGAAGATCGTTTCACTTGCTCCTGAAGTATTGTAGGAGAGCGAAGATGAAAATGTACCGTATTCGTAAAGATGATAAAGTAATGGTAGTCACCGGCAAAGATATGGGCAAAATCGGAAAAGTAATTAAGGTTTTGCGCAAAAGCGACAGAGTATTAGTGGAAAAAGTTAACATGGCTAAACGCAATGTTAAACCGAATCCATACCGTCGTGAACCCGGTGGTATTGTAGAAAAAGAAATGCCAATCCATGTATCCAACCTCATGGTAGTTTGCACGGCTTGTGCAAAACCTACGCGTGTGGGATACCGTTACACGGAAGAAGGCAAGAAGCAACGCTTCTGCAAAAAATGTAACGAAACCCTGTAGAGGTACGGCAATGACACGTTTGGAAGCCATCTATCGCGAAAAAATCGTTTCAGAATTGCATAAAGAATTTGGTTACAAATCCGTAATGCAAATCCCTAGAATCGAAAAAGTTTCGCTTAATATCGGTCTTGGATCAGCGAGCCAAAACAACAAAATTATGGAAGAAGCAAGAGTTGAATTATCAACAATTGCTGGCCAAAAAGCTGTTGTTACTCGCGCAAAGAAGTCAATTGCAGCCTTCAAATTACGTGAAGGCATGCCTATTGGTACCCGTGTTACCCTTCGTGGTGACAGAATGTGGGACTTCTTAGATAAACTTATGAATTTTGCTCTCCCTCGCGTACGCGACTTCCGTGGTATCGCGGATAAAGGATTCGATGGAAGAGGAAACTTCACATTGGGTATCAAAGAACATACCATATTCCCTGAACTCGAAGTCGATAGGGTTGAGAATCCAAAAGGTATGAATATAACTATAGTTACAACTGCTACCACGGACAAGGAAGGCAAATTCTTGCTTGATAAGCTTGGTATGCCTTTCAGGAAGTAAGGAGTAAAATATGTCACGTACTTCATTAGCAGTAAAAGCAAAAAGAACCCCTAAGTTTTCTACACAAGGCTACAACCGTTGCCCTTTGTGTGGACGTCCTAAAGCATTTATCCGTAAATTCGGTCTTTGCCGTATTTGCTTCAGACAAATGGCTCTTAGAGGCGAATTACCTGGTGTTCGCAAGTCCTCTTGGTAAAATGTAGGTTATGGCGTCTAACGCCATAACTTGCTTTTTTGTATAAGGTTTCTTTCTAACAACTAAGTTAGCGAGATAATAATGAAAATTCTAAAATTTCGGAGTACAGTATGTTAACCGACCCAATTGCAGATATGTTAACACGTATCCGCAACGCACACTTGGCCCTGCATAAGGAAGTGAGTGTTCCGCGCTCCAAAATGAAAGAAGCTATTGCTTCAATTTTGAAGCAGGAAGGTTATGTAGAAGATTATGCTCTTGATAACAATGATCGTGATATCAAGATTCAACTAAAATACTACAAAAACCGCCCTGCCATCAGCGGATTAAAACGTATCTCTAAACCTGGCCGTCGTATGTATGTTCCAAGCGACGCAATTCCTAGAGTACAAAATGGCTTGGGAATTTGTATCTTATCAACATCTAAAGGTGTTTTAGCTGGCGATAGTGCAAAGAACGCAAAAACAGGCGGCGAACTTCTCTGTGAAGTTTGGTAGTAAATAGGGGAAAATCATGTCACGTATAGGTAAACAACCCATTTCTATTCCTAGCGGCGTAGAAGTTAAAGTGGGAGCTGAAGCCGTTGAAATTAAAGGACCTAAAGGAACTTTAACAACTCCGGTTTGCCCATTGTTAGACTATAAATTAGAAAATAACAGCCTCGTAATTACACGTAAAGAAGAAAGCCGTCAGGCATCAGCACAACATGGTCTTCGCCGTACATTGGTAGCAAACTGTGTTGAAGGTGTAACCAAAGGATTTTCTAAAACTTTAGAAGTCAACGGTATCGGTTATAAAGTTGCGGTGAAAGGCAATTTGCTAGAGATGGCTCTTGGATTTTCACATCCAGTAATCATCGAACTTCCTAAAGGTATTGATGCAAAAGTTGAAGGTATTAAACTAACACTTTCTGGTATCGACAAAGCTTTAGTTGGTGAAACAGCAGCAAATATTCGTAAACTTCGTAAGCCTGAACCTTATAAAGGTAAAGGTATCAAATACGAAAACGAAGTTATTCGCAGAAAAGCCGGTAAATCTGGCGGTAAGAAATAGCGAGGACAAGTTATGCAAATTTCTAAAAATGATGCGCGTAAACATCGTAAGATTCGTATACGCAAGAAGATTACAGGTACAACCGAACGTCCTCGTCTTGTAGTATTTCGCTCAAACACAAATGTGTACGCACAGATTGTTGACGATTCAACCGGTTCTACCTTGGTAGCTGCAAGCACCTTATCTTTAGAAAAAGGTAAAAACCTTTGTAATAAAGCTGGCGCAGCAGCAGTAGGCAAGGAAATTGCCCGCTTGGCTCTTGAAAAGAACATTAAAAATGTAGTGTTCGATAGAAACGGGTACTTATACCACGGCCGCGTTCAGTCATTGGCTGACAGTGCACGTGAAAACGGCTTAGAATTCTAGGAGCAAGCATGAGCGATCGTAAAGAAAAACAAGAAGTTCAAGGTAACCAACAACAAGATTCAGGCTTCATCGAAAAAATCGTTAGCCTTAATCGTGTTGCAAAGGTTGTAAAAGGTGGACGTCGTTTTAGTTTTAGCGCACTCGTAGTTGTTGGCGACGGCAACGGTAGTGTAGGCTATGGTCTTGGTAAAGCGCAAGAAGTACCTGAAGCTCTACGTAAAGCATCTGAAAGTGCAAGAAAATCTATGGTAAAAGTAAATCTTATTGATGGTACACTACCTTACGAAGTTCTTGGCCGTTTCGGTGCTGGACGTGTTATGTTGAAACCTGCATCACGTGGTACAGGTATCATCGCTGGTGGTGCTGTTCGTGCTGTTATGGAAGTAGTTGGTGTGCAAGACGTGCTTGCAAAAGCAATCGGTACCAACAACCCACATAACGTACTTCGTGCAGCTGTTGAAGGCTTAAAAAGCTTACGTAGTGCTGAAGAAGTTTCAGCTATTCGTGGTAAAAAACTAGAAGCTCCACGCAAATAGTTTTCTGGGGTGAGTAATCACCCCGCCATGAATTTAGTTTTCATCTTTAGATGAGCGAGACTCTCGTGACTACGTCAGACTAAATTAAAACTTTATACTTTTCTAACCGTATAGAGGTTATTCAGATGAATGAATTGAAAATTAAACTTGTACGTTCACGTATCGGCTGTAATCCAAAGCAAAAAGCTGTGCTTGATGCTTTAGGACTCAGAAAACGTGAATCAGTACGTGTACATAAAGATAATCCAGCGATCCGTGGCATGATTGCCAAGGTAGTGCACTTGGTAGAGGTAAACTAATATGAGACTTGATACATTGTATCCATTCCAAGAAGAACGCAAAAACCGTAAACGTATCGGTCGCGGTTCTGCTACTGGACAAGGTTGTACAGCAGGTAAGGGTAACAAAGGTCAAAACGCTCGCGCAGGCGGTGGCGTACGTCCTGGTTTTGAAGGTGGTCAAATGCCTTTACAACGTCGTTTACCAAAACACGGATTCAAAAACTATCTCTTCAAAGTAACATACGAAGTAATTAGCGTAGGTCGCCTTGCAGAAGTTTTTGCTGAAAAAAGTGAAATTAAACTAGAAGATATCTACGGACGTGGCCTTTGCAAAAACGGCGCTCCTGTAAAAGTATTATCAGATGGCGAAATTTCAAAAGCTATTACAGTTGAAGCACATAAATTCAGCCGTACAGCAGTTGAAAAGATTGAAAAAGCCGGTGGTAAAGTAATCGAATTATCTGCTGCAACAGCTGAATAATTAAGGAAAGGGTAGTACTGTGGCAAGTGGTGTAGATAAAATGGCACTCGTTCCTGAATTGCGTAGTAAAATATTCTGGACTTTTCTTTTACTTTGTTGCTATAGACTAGGTGTTCACGTTCCGGTTCCCGGAATTGATGTAGCAGCTTTATCACACTTCTTTGAAAGTATCGAAGGATCGATGTTTGCACTTTTAGATATGTTCTCAGGCGGTGGTCTTAGTAACGTATCAATCTTTGCATTAGGTATTATGCCTTACATCTCTGCTTCCATTATCTTTCAACTTTTGCAAGTAGTTTCACCTGATGTGAAACGTATGGCAAAAGAAGAAGGTCAAGCAGGTAAAAGAAAAATCACACAGTATACACGCTACCTCACAGTGTTAATTACCATAATCCAAGGATTTGGTATTGCAACACTTCTTGAAGGAATGCGTAGTCCCGAAGGTGCGCTCATTGTAGCAGATCCGGGCTGGACTTTTAGAATTGTGACAATTCTAACCTTGGTTACAGGTACAACATTACTTATGTGGCTTGGTGAGCAAATCACTTCACGCGGTATAGGTAATGGCATTTCACTAATTATCTTTTCCGGTATTGTTGTTGGAATTCCAAGTGCTTTATTTCGTTCAGCTGAGTTAATTGCAGCCGGCGATATAAATATTATCTTGGCAATTGTAGTTGTGATTATGATGGTAGCTACTTTGGTTGGCATCGTATTCATGGAACGCTCACAACGTAGAGTTCCAATCCATTATGCAAAACGTCAAGTCGGGCGTAAGGTATATGGCGGTCAAACCACTCACTTACCATTACGTATTAACACTGCTGGTGTTATTCCTCCGATTTTCGCACAATCACTTCTCTTGTTCCCTGCAACACTAGCTGGGTTTTCACAAGCAGAATGGTTGCAGACTGCAGTATCATGGTTTCAACCGACATCAATAGTTTATAATATTGTGTTTATTGGATTAATCTTCTTCTTCTGTTATTTTTATACAGCAATTATCTTTGATCCTAAAGATATAGCTGAAAATCTCAAAAAAGCAGGTGGATTCGTACCGGGTATTCGTCCTGGTGAAAAAACACAAGAGTACTTAGATACTGTTCTTTCAAGATTGACTCTTTGGGGCGGTGTTTATATTTCTCTTATCTCAGTTTTACCAATGCTCTTAATTGCTCAATTCAACGTACCATTCTATTTTGGTGGTACAAGTCTTCTTATCTTAGTTGGTGTTGCCATCGACTTTATGGGACAAGTTGAAAGTGCTATGATTTCTCGTCAATACGAAGGACTCATGGACAAAGGTAAATCTAAGGGAAGAACTCATTAAAAAAATAGGGAAAAGGAAAGGTTCTCCTTTCTTTTTCCTTTATAACAAATTTACATAATATTTAATTTTCAGTTCTTTATCTGGAAATATTTGTAGACTCAGTCTATAAAGGAAAATGTTTTGAAAAAATTTCGCGGCGTATTTATCAAGAATGAAAGGGAAATCGAAACCATGGCAATAGCTAATGGCATGGTTGCAGTAATTTTAGAAGAATTGCTCAAGCATGTAAAACCTGGTGTTCCTACAATGTTCTTTGATAAAATCGTTAGAGAAATGTGTCAGCAAATGGGTGTAAAACCTGCATTTTTAGGAATGTACGGCTTTCCACACGCTCTATGTATTTCAGTAAATGAAGTTATAGTGCACGGATTCCCATCTGAAGAAGTAATTCTAAAAGATGGTGATATCATTAGCTTTGACGTGGGTGTTTATTATAAAGGTTTCTACGGAGACGCGGCACGTACCGCTTATGTTGGTACGGTTTCGGAGGAAGCTGATCGATTAGTGATGACAACACGTGAGTGCCTTGATAGAGCAATTGCTGCGGCTAAGCCCGGCAACGATTTGTTAGACATATCTTATGCAGTTCAGAGCTACGCAGAAGAAAAAGGATATCATGTTATAAGACGTTTTGTTGGACATGGTATTGGTGCAAACTTGCACGAAAAACCTGAAGTACCAAATTTTGTTCCTTCAGGTAATCAATGTTCCTTGCCTCTTAAGGCCGGAATGGTTTTAGCAATAGAACCTATGCTGGCTATTGGAACACATGAAGTTGACATACTCAAAGACGGTTGGACAGCAGTTACTAAGGACAGATCCTTAGCCGCTCATTGGGAAAATACCGTTGTTTTAACGAGCAATGGGGCTCGCATCTTGAGCGATACGAAAAACTATGTTCAATAATCTGTGTTAATTCAATAGGATAAAAGGAAAATTGTCAAAATAAAGTTTTATCTTGACAAATATGGAATAAAAAGGTAATTGTATCAGTTCTTGCAAACATTGCAGGAAGAAATTATTCTGATACAATCAAACAAGCGGAGTGAGCGATGAAAGTCAGACCATCCGTCAAGACAATCTGCCCAAAATGTAAGGTTATTCGTCGTAAAGGCATTTTACGTGTTATTTGCGAAAACCCTCGTCATAAGCAACGTCAAGGTTAGTCCTTAGGTTGTTGGTAGTTTGGAACAGACAAAAATTATTGCACAAGGAAGCAGGAGTATAACGTGGCTCGTATTGCTGGTGTAGAATTGCCTCGTGGCAAGCGTGCGGATATCGCACTCACTTATATTTATGGCATAGGTCATGTCACATCATTGAAAATTCTTGAATCAACAGGAATTCAATGGGATCGTGACATCGATGATTTATCTGCTGAAGAAATCAATGAAATTCGTAAAGAACTTGAAGCTAACTACAAAGTAGAAGGTGATCTTCGTCGTGAAGTAACTGCAAACATTAAGAGATTAATGGACGCTGGTTGCTTTAGAGGATTACGTCACCGTCGTAGTTTGCCGGTAAGAGGACAACGTACGAAAACGAACTCTCGTACTCGTAAAGGTCCACGTCGCGGCGCAGTAGGTAAAAAGAAGTAGTTTTAGCGGTTTAATCAAGTGTTAGCTTGTATACCGTTTTAATAGAAAAACTTTAGAAGGAAATGGATTATGGCAAGAGCCAAACGTTCCGTTAAAAAAAGAGAGAAGAAGAATATACCTTTAGGTGTTGCCTACATTCAAGCCTCTTTTAATAACACCATTGTTACTTTTACAGATACACGCGGAAACGCTATTAGCTGGGCATCAGCTGGTCAAAGCGGATTCAAAGGATCACGTAAATCAACTCCTTTTGCTGCACAAGTAGCTGCTGAAACTGCAGCTAAAAAAGCTCAAGAAAATGGTATGCGTACAGTAGGTATCTATGTAAAAGGTCCGGGTACCGGTAGAGAAGCTGCAATGCGCGCGATTAATACTGCGGGCTTTAAGGTGGCTTTCATACGTGATGTTACCCCAATTCCACACAATGGGTGCCGTCCGCCGAAACGCAGACGTGTATAATGTTTTTCCTTTTTGAAGGAATAGTGAACTGATAAATAGCGGAGGACTAGAGTCTTGGCTAAATATAATGAAGCAAAATGTAGACTTTGTCGTCGTGAAGGTACTAAACTCTTCTTGAAAGGCGACAGATGTTTTGGTGATAAATGTGCGTACGATAGACGTCCTTATGCTCCTGGTCAGCATGGACGTGCACGTAAAAAAGCTAGCGATTACGCTGGTCAGTTACGTGAAAAACAAAAAGTACGTCGCGTATATGGTGTTTTAGAAAAGCAATTCCACGGTTACTTTGTGAAAGCTGATATGGCTAAAGGTGTTACCGGTGATAACTTACTTGCTATTTTAGAACGCCGCTTAGATAACGTTGTTTACCGTATGGGATTTGCAAACTCACGTAACCAAGCTCGTCAATTGGTTCGTCACGGCATCTTTACTGTTAATGGAAAGAAAGTAGATATTCCTTCTATTCAAGTAAATGTTGGCGATGTAGTTTCAGTTCCTGAAAAGAACAGAAAGATTCCTGTAATCGCTGAAGCACAAGAAGTAGTAGCACGTCGTGGTTGCCCTGCTTGGGTTGAAGTTACAGGTGCTGAGTTCAAAGGTACTGTAAAAGCATTACCTCAACGTGACGATATTCAATTCCCAATCAATGAATCTCTAATTGTTGAATTGTACTCTAAGTAGTAGCTTAGCGTTAATTTATTGAGATAACATAAGAAGGATAACAGGTATTGTCATGTTAAAACAAGCTAACAGACTTATAAATGCTCGCAACTGGGCTGTTTTGGTAAAACCTGAACAAATTCAAAGAGTGAGCAACGCGGACGATATCATGTATGGTAAGTTCGTGTGCGAACCACTAGAGCGTGGATACGGTACTACTGTTGGTAATGCCCTTCGTCGTGTTCTTTTGAGTTCTTTACAAGGTGCAGCTTTTGTTTCTGTTAAGATTGCCGGTGTTCATCATGAGTTCACTACGATCTCTGGCGTGCTTGAAGATATTACAGATGTTATTCTGAATATTAAGCTTGTTCGCTTGGCTCTCGACACGGATTCACCACAAAAAGTAAGCTTGCACGTTCAAAAGAAAGGTGCTGTAACTGCTGCTGATATTAAAGTTAATCAACATGTAGAAGTGTTGAATCCAGAACAACATATCGCAACTCTTACCGAAGATATCGATCTTGAAATGGAATTTGAAGTGCGCATGGGTAAAGGATACGTTCCTGCCGATCAGCATGAAGGTTTAGATGATGAAATTGGTCTAATCAAATTAGATGCTAGTTTCTCGCCTATCCGTAAAGTTTCATACTCAATTGAACAAGCACGTGTTGGTCAAATGACTAACTTTGACAAGCTTATTCTAGAAATTTGGACTGATGGTTCTGTAACACCTGATGAAGCTTTAGCTTATAGTGCTAAAATCATTAAAGAACAAATTTCTGTATTTATCAATTTCGATGAACAAACCACAAATGCTGTTGGCCTTGGTCGCAGTGAAAGTGGTGATTTGAACGAGAACTTGTTCAAAAGCATTGATGATCTTGAACTTTCTGTACGCGCTACAAACTGTTTACGTTCAGCTAATGTTGCAACAGTAGGTGAACTTGTTCAAAGATCTGAAAATGAAATGCTCAAAACAAAGAACTTTGGTAAAAAATCTTTAGACGAAATTAAAGAAGTACTCAATGATATGGGTCTTGATTTCGGTACTAAGGTTGATTCTTTCGATAAGAAATACCAAGAATGGAAGAGGAAGCAAAACTATGAGGCATAGTAATTCTGGAAAAAAACTCGGTCGTAATCCATCACACCGTAAAGCTCTTTACCGTAACATGGCTAAAGCGTTGCTTACATACGGACGTATTAAAACTACCGACACCAAAGCAAAAGTATTACGCACAGTTGTTGAACCACTCATCACCTTAGCAAAACGCAACGACCTTCATGCTCGTCGTCAAGCTTTTGATGTGCTTGGTGATCACCAACTCGTAAAAAGACTTTTTGATGAAATCGCTCCACAATTTGCAGATGTAAATGGTGGTTTCACAAGAATATATAAGCTTGCTGATATGCGTAAAGGCGATTGTGCTCCTATGGCACTTATCGAACTTACAAATTTCCAACTCCCTGAAGTTGCAGCTGCTGAATAAGTTTGATTGATACTTATAAAAAGGACATCGTAAGGTGTCCTTTTTTGTATTTAATGAATAGCTATTTAAAAATAAATTTTCTTTATAGTTGTAGATTATTGAACTCAGTCTTAAATAATAAAAAAGTTATATTCAAATGAATATAACTTTTTATGCCTTAATATATCTAAAAAGATTTATTTTTCTATTATGAGTTTTCCACTTTCTATGCGTGCAACACGATTACAAATATATGAGTCTGATTTATGATGCGATACTATAAGTAAATGAATACCTTTTTCTCTTAGCTTTAGTAATGTATCAATAAAATCACGTCTTGCACTAGGGTCAAGTCCACTGTAAGGTTCATCAAGTAATAAAATATCTGGTGAACCCACTAAAGCTCTAGCTAGGAGTAATTTTCTGAATTGCCCTGTAGATAAAGTAAATACACTTCGCTTGATGTGCTGTTCCATTTTCATGTATTTTATCCAATACATAGCCTCTTCAGTCTCTTCTTCAGTAAATTCTCTATAAATGCCAATACTGTTGTCAAAACCGCTTAGAACAAGTTCTAAACCATTTACATCATAAGTATAGCAAGCCTGTAGTTTGTCTGATACCGAACGCACTGATTTGCGCACTTCTTTCATTGTATGAATAAACCCACCATAATTAGGCAGGAATCTTTTTATAGTTCCTCCTAAAGCCGGATATTCATCGCCTGTTAATAGACGTAAAAATGTTGACTTTCCGGCCCCATTAACTCCATGAATAAGCCAAGTTTCGCCTTGTTTCCATTCCCAATTCATAGCTCCTAAAATTTTATTGCTTTCTACGTAAATATCTGCATTTCTAAGTTCTATAAGAAGCGGGCGATGTGCTAAATCTGCACTCTGATTATTTGCTTTAAGTGCTAGTTTTTCTGCGCTTGGAAGCTGTTTGGTTGATATTTCAAACTCACTTGTAAAATTGTCATGAAGTTCACCGTTCTTTAAATAGAGTGAACGAGCTATCCATGATGGAAGCGTTTCTGTTCTGTGAGTTGTCATGACAAAAGTTGTATGAGAGGTCATTTTTTCTAAAACAGTCAGCACCTGTTCGCGATTTTTTTCATCTAAACCATCTGTATATTCATCTAATAATACAACTTCCGGAGATGAAAGTAATGCTCTTGCAAGAAGCATAATACGTAACTGACCTTGAGAATATGTAACTATTTTCTCTTGTAGTAAATGCGAAATATTTAATTCTTCTGAAAGATTTTGTGCACGTTCTTTTTGTTCATCTGTTAGGTCGGTATACTGTAGAAGAGTGTTTGCAAAGCCGGTGTAAAGAAGTTCTTCACCTATAATATCCCATGCTTGACGCATATAATTCTCTTGTTGTTTTGCCGAGATTAAAGATGTGATTGTACGACCTGCTAATTGTGTATTCTCAAGCTTACCGTCAACAAGCCAAAAAATTTCACCGCTTTTTATCCATTCTTCACCACGCAAAATTCGTAAAAATGTAGATTTCCCAGCACCGTTAGGACCAAGAATAGCTGTGTGTTGCGCTTTTTCAAGTTTGAAATCAAGCCCTTTATCTTCATTTCCAAGAACGTTTATATATTCTTTATTTGAATAGAATCTCATTCTTGCATTTTTAACTGATATTAATGGTGTGTTCATAAAAATCTCAATATATTTTGTGATATTATTTAGATAAAAATCCCATTGGAAGTATTACTACCGGTAAACCTAAACCCATAAACCAAGGTATAGGTGGTAACTTTAAAAGTATAATAGCACATAATGAGAGAGCAAGCAAGACTGTTAATCTCAATACCCAATTCAGTAATATTGACGGAGTAACTTTTTTTGCGCCACCAACAGGGAAATTAAAAATAATCTTCTTTGCCATAGTAAAAAAACTGTAACTTGAAAGTATGGCGGCTAATGAAAATGATAGTGGACTTAAACTGAGTGGAGCCGCTAGTAAGGCAACAAAAAGTATAAGGGCATTTAAAAGGAAAAGAGTACGCACTACAAGGCGTACTTTCTCCAAACGAAAACCGCGTCGCCAAAGCCATGCATCAAGTGCATGGACAATGGCTTGGATACGTTTATTTATTGTATTCATATTAGTTAGATAGCTTCTTCTTTCTTGTTTAAACTCTCACTTACTTGAGATGCTGTTTCAGATGTTTTTTCAACTTCTTTTGGTTCAGAGTTTTCACAGCATTTCGTATTACTTGCCGCTGTGCTTTCGTCTTTTGATTGATGCACGAGACTTTCAATAAGCACATGCTTTGGATTAACATCTGATTGCGGAACTTGCAAGCCAAATTTTTTACTAGAATTTATAATTATAGGGCCTGTAAGGTTTAAGCTTGTAAGATGAGGTTTACCATGTGGGATTGATACAGTTACAAGAACAGTTGCTTCTGAAGGATCTTTCAGGCAAAGAAGTTTTTGTTCTGCATCGCCAATCTTTAATGAGTAGTCCGGTAAAAAGAAGTAAGGGTCAGCTACTAGTAGACCAAGATTTGGGTCGTCAATACTTTGTAGCATAAGCATTGGAGCGCCTTCACGTATTTGCAAGAGGGTAAATTCATGAGTGTTTTCAAAGCCAACTAAGCCTTTAGGAAAATAAAGGATTTTTGACTTATCAATTTCTTGAATACCGAGCCTTGTCTTAACAACTATTTTTTCGTTTCGTTCCATAACATTGCCGCCGCTAAAAGATCTTCATTATTATTTTCGAGAGTCATTCTGTTTTCTTCAATAACACGCCTATACACTTCTTCGCGATAAACTACCATTTCAGGAGGTAAAGTTAGCCCTATCTTGACTTGCTTTGCCTGAACACTAAGAACAGTAATTCGTATATCATCGCCAACATATAAGCTTTCTCCCGGTCTCCGTGTGAGAATAAGCATAGATTGACCTACTTTTCGCAAAATTCCTTTTTGAGAATTTCGTTCTATATTGTTGATGGGATAAGTTCATTTTAGAAAATCAACATCTAAATCATACTAGGGTGTGTATCTAAAATAAGAGATTTTGTGTTTTTAACAAAGCCCTTTGTTAATAACTCTGATAGTGAAATATTATTTCTTTATCAAAGTAACTTATCTAACTTCATGTAACTATCAAAAATCAAAAGAATTAATTTAGAAACATAACCTAATTTAGGAGCATAAGCTAATAGACTAAATGAACTGCGTAAGATTCAGCTGCATAACCATTGAACTTGATTGCAATACAGTTTGATATGCCATTTGTTGCATAGTCAATTGAATTGTAAGTTCTGCAAGGTCAGCATCTTCAATGTTACTTAATCTTTCAGTTTGGTCAAGCTTTGAATATGAAAGAGATGTAGCCGTTGATTCAAGACGGTTCATTCTTCCACCTATGTCAGCTTGAGCAAAGGTGAGCTGTTCAATAGCTGCTTCAACATTTTCTAATGCTCGTCCGCAAGCTTCTTGATTATTTGTTTCTAATGCACCAATAAAAGTAGCGATACTTTCAAAAAGATTCTTTCCTTCACCATCAAAAGCTGAAACTTGAGTGGTAGTACCCTGCGGGGTGTAAAGACCACCAAAAATATCTTTTCCTACACTATTTACCATGATATAATTATCTTGTGAAGTTTCGTAATCGATATTAGTACGTTGTGGCTTTATACTATACTGAGTACCTGCTGCAATTTCTGTGTCAGGTGCTGTTCCTGCTTGTGCTTCTAAGTCGAAGAAACCACCGGGAACAGGTAAACGAAGTAAAGTATTATATGCTGTTGAATCAGTAGGATTATTTGCTGTATCAACTGTTTTAGTAATCCATGTTTGCCCATTATCAGTTGAGTAAGAATATGTTACTTCTTGAGGTACTACTGATAAATCAACAGGAGTATCTATACGAACTTGCACATCTTCACTGAAATATCCATTTGGGTGTGGCTTAATAGCACTTCCCATTTCACCGTATACTGTAACATCAGGTGGAACGTCATTATCGTAACCTTTATAGATTGCAGCAGGGCGAACTGTCATGCTTGTACCATTTGCTTCTGTAAATGGTTTTGTATCATCGTAAGCTGTAACAGTAACTGGTGAAGCTGAGTCAAACTGAATTTCAGCTGTACCTATAGAAAGTTTTGTATCACCGGCGGACATAGTTCCGGTTTTCCAAGTTTCGCCGCCATCACTTGTATATTCGTATGTAATATCTGCACCGCCGGGATTAGCCGGTGGAACATCTCCTGTAGTTGTGAATCTTATTAGTACTGAATTGTCAATATCGCCTGTTACTTCAAAGTGACGATCTGCAAGTTCAGGATCTACAGAATCAACACCTAGTCCTAATTCATATGGAAGAGTATCAATGTTTTGTCCGGCAAATATAAAACGTCCTGCAACTTCTTCATTCGCAAGAGCCATAATTTGCTGGAAAATTTGGTTTGCTTCTTCTGAAATTTGAAGTCTGTTATCTTCAGACATAGTACCGGTTGAAGCTTGCCCGGCAATTTCCTTCATTCTTATAAGCTGAGCGGCTACTTGATCTAATGCACCATCAGCTGTTTTAAGCCAGTTTGAAGCACTGCTTACGTTTTCTTCTAACTGAGTTGTTTGTGAAATATCTGCACGATAAGTTAATATGTGTGCCGCACCGATAGGATCATCAGAAGGTTTATTGACTTGCTTTTGTGTAGCCGCTTGCATATTTAAATCTAAATATTGGGAAAGGCTTGAGTTCATTTGGTTAATGAAATCTCCGTACATATGCTGTGTTGTAACTCTCATGATTTTCCCCCTATGCCTTTAGCCCTAGGACTACTTGAAGCATTTCGTCCGCGGTTGTTATTAGTTTTGCTGCTGCTGTGTATGAGTGCTGGAATTTGATTAGATTTGTCATTTCTTCATCAAGGTTCACACCTTTTATTGATGCTATTCGACTTTCAACATCTGATGCAAGAGCTGTATGATATTGATTGTTGAACTGTGCATTGCTTGATTCAGCACCTACTAAAGAAACAACACCGCTGTAATATGATGTGAGTGTTTGAGAAGTTTGTTCCCATGCAGTATTAATGCTAACTGTTGTAGTTGCAAGCTTTGCAATTTGAAGTGCAACAGTGTTATCACCGGCGGTTATTACGCCCGCTTGGTTAACTTTACCCGAGTTTATAAGAGCAGGGTTTTCTTGAAGCTCATCTTTTACAGCTAATGAGTTTGCATCAGTTCCTGTAAAGAAAGTATTTACTCCTAAAGCAGCTAAAAGACCTGTACTATCTTCGCCAAAACTTAGATGGCTACCTTCAACCGCTGTTATTTGAAGTTTACCACTTACGATTTCAGCGTTAACATTTCCTGCAAATGTTGTATTGATAGCTTTTACAACATCATTTAGGGTATGCACTGAAGGGTCGAAGTTGCCAGTTCCATCTGCTGATGGACTGAAAACAAGCGCACCGGAGTCAGTTAATTCACCTGTAGCATCATCGTAGAAATACATGCTAAAGCTACCTTCTTGTAGGCGATCTGCATAGAAAAGACCTGATGCACTATCACCAAGAGCAAGATTTGGGTCAGTTACTGTTTCTTCACCGTAGTATGTAGATTGCGGAAATACGCTTGCACCTTGTGAATGGGCTCTGTTTACTTCCCATGCGAGAGTAGTTGCAAGAGCATCCATTTTATCCATGTATTTACCAATGTTATAATCACGAGTAGTGAAGAAAGCTGCAAGGCTACCACCATCAATACGTGAACCTTCTTCTGTTCCGTCACCGGAAAGAAGTGGTGTGATATTTTCAGGCGGACGAGTTGGAGAATCCCAATAAAGACCTGTTTTAGGTACAATTGTAATTTTGTCACCCGCAGCAAAATCGTCAGCAGTAAAAGAAAGTTTTAAGTCTTTTACTCTTACAACTTCGCCAACTTCAGGAACGTCAAATGATTGAATTGAACCATCAGGATTTTTTAGCCATGTTTTACCGCCATCTAAAGATACGCGGAAGGTGTCTGTGCTTGTAAGTTCAAGAGTATATTCAAACGAATCTTTACCATCAACATTTACTTCACCTGTAAAACCATGAGTGTTATAGTCAACTTCTGCATTGTGAATTTCAAGTGAATAGGTTGTATCGCCTTCTACAAGTGGTTGACCTGAAGATAATAATACTGTGTAGTCTAATCCGCCCTTATCTTGCACAGTAACATCTACGATTTCAGAAAGTTCACGAACTAACTGATCTCTTTGATCTAGCAAAAAGTTAGGATTATTACTAGGGCTAGTGCTTTCGGCTATACTTACATTTAATTCAGCAATAGCATTAATAAGTTCATTTGCTTTTTGAACATCTTGCGCTATATAGTCATCAATTTGTTGTTGATATGCTTCAAGAGTCGCTTGTGTATCTCTAATAACACCTGCTAAGGCATCACTGTTTGATAAAAGAGCTTGTTGGGTTGCAAGGTCGTTCGGGAAATTAGCTAAGTCTTGCCATGAATTGAAAAAATCAGTCATCATGGAGCTTACGCCTTCTCTATTTGATTCATTGAAAACAGCTTCAACGCTTGCAAGTAATTCTGATTGAGTTGTGTATCTACCTTGAGATGTGAAGTGAGTAAGATAAGTATTTTCTAAAATTTGGTCGAAAGCACGTGTAATTTCAGAAACTTCAGCACCCATACCCATTTGACCTACAGCTGCATCATAAGGCATGAAAGCGTTAAATTCCGCAGTCTGCTTTGAGTAACCAACGGTATTAACATTCGCCATGTTATTACCGGTAACGCTGATTGCAACTTGGTTAGCTATAAGTGCATGGTTTCCTATTGAAAGTAAGTGATTAATAGCCATTACAGCCTCCCTGAAATTAGCATAGCATCGGCGCGTGTTGGTTTATACATTTGCCCTTTACGTCCGTAAGGTTGTGGAGCAACCGGAGTAACAGCTTTAGTAAGTTCATTTATTAGGTATTCGCCTTGTTTCAATAAAGCGAGTGAAATTTCTGAGTTCATATGAGCTTGACGAGCACAAAGCTGTTCATTTCTATCAACTTGTTTGTATAAATCTTGAAGAACAAGTCTTTGCTCTTCTTGAAGCATTTGAGCGTAATCTAATACTTTTCCGCCGCCTAGTGCTGCCATGATAGCTTCTTTTTCATCAGCAAGTTGACGAAGTAGTTCGTGAATAGAAAATTCAAGACCAGTAATTTCATCTACTTTATCTGAAACTAAAAGGGAAAATTCTTCCTTCATTAAAGACCTTAATAACTCTAATGCTTTTGCTTGGCGGTCTAAACTTCCACATATTCTTGCGTACATAACGTCACCTTCTTTTGAAATATTGTTATCAAAATCTTATGTAAAACTTACAACATTTTGAATTAATACATTTTCTGGGTTGATAGGCATATCTTCTTTACGGATTTCAAAATGGAGATGATTTCCTAATACTCTACCCGTTGAACCAACTTTTGCAATTTCCGTGCCTTTTTCTACAAAATCGCCGGATTTAACGTTTAATTCTGAGTTGTGACCATAAACACTAGATAATCCATTAGAATGATGTATAATAATCATATTGCCAAGTTCTTTATCATAACCGGCATAAGAAACCACACCATCTTCCGCTGCTTTTACAGGGGAATTTGCAGGAGCTGTTATGTCTATCCCATTATGCCATGAACGACGACCATTAATAGGATCTAATCTCCAGCCAAAACCTGATGTCACTTTTCCGTCAACAGGATTTTCAAAACTTCCTTTTTCAGGGTTTAGATAGCCAAGTTCACTTGTAGCAAAAACAGCTTGTGGAGATTGCATATCAGGTCCACCCGCAAAGGTTGGTTGTAAAATAGCTTGAAGTTCAGGGCTGCTTGCATGACTGCGAAGATCATTTGTTTCTGATTTTTTGAAGTATGTTCTTGTAATACCAGAAAGAATATCTTGCTCTACAGATGGTCTAGCAGGTTGAAGGAGTTCAGGTTCAGCTTTTGCCATTACGATAGGTTCCATTTCTTCTAAAACCGGATTAACATCTTCAATAATTGCATCTTCTTTTTTAGCTGTTTCTACCGGTGTCTGTTGAGATGGTGGGGGAGTGAGTAATTCTCTCAATAGTTCTTCTGATCTGTTACCTCTATTATTACCACGCATATTAGTGGTATAAGTAACACGAGTAATTACCGGTTGAGGTGCAACTTCTTCTGCTGCTGCAGTTGATACTTGTGAGTTATTAACTACAGGATTTGCATTGTCAGTTTTCTGACTTTCAACAAGAGGAGCTGTGTTTACTGCAACTTCTTCAACTACGCCTGAATCATAGATATCCATATTCATAAGAGGTGCTGAACGTGGGTGCATAGCCACTTGTTGAACCTGTTGTGCAGTTATTTTTTGATTATTAGCTATAGCATTCGCAGAAGAGCTTTCTTCTGTTTCTTTATTACTTGCAATAGGACCGGAAAGAAGCGGAGCAGGGTTTATATTTAATCCACTACTACGTGATTGACTTTCTTTGCTTTGAGAGGACGCATTGCCTGTCACTCTTTCTTTCATTTGCTCAACCATCATATCGGCAAGACCAATTCCGCCGGCACTTGCCATGCTTTTAGCAAGTTCTTGATCATACATACTTTGCCAGAATTGTTCTTCTTTTGATGAAGAAAGTAAACCGTCTTTCGGTAATGAAGCTCTCATTTGTTCCCACATTTTTTGAATAAATATGGATTCAAAACCTTCACTTGCTTCACGTAATTTTCTTTCTTTTTCGGCATCAGGGTCTTTAGAAGTGCCTAACATTTGGATTTGTTGTTTTTGTGCTTGTATATTTTGTTCTGCCATGCCGGACATTGCCGTTTGCATATCTAAATTAGTAATAGTTGACATACTATAACACCTCCAAATCTGCGTACAATGCTCCCGATGCTTTTAGACTTCTTAGAATTGAAATAAGATCTCGAGGGCTTGCACCAATTGCATTAAGACCATCAACAAGTTCTTGTAATGTTGCGCCTTCTACCATATTCAAACTTCTTTGTTCTTCATTTACTGCAAGTTCTGTTTGCGGAGATACAACTGTTTGTCCTTGTGAGAATGCGCCAGGTTGTGATACTTGTTCCGTTTCTTGAACAACAACCTGCAAATCACCATGAGCAACTGCAACTTTAGCAATTCTTACATCGTTACCTATAACAATTGTTCCGGTTTTTTCATCAACTACAACTTTTGCAACGCTTTCAGGTGAAATCTCTAAATTTTCTAGTGATGCTAATAAAGGAATAAGATTTCCACGATATTGTTGAGGAATTTCAATCTTTACAGTTCTAATATCTTCAGCATTTGCAAAGTTTCCACCCATAGCACCATTTACTTTTTCCACTACTTGTTGAGTTGTTGAAAAATCAGCAAGATTCATGTGAAGACGTAAATCATCTTGTGCGTTGAACTCGAAAGGAACTTCACGTTCTACTGTTGCGCCATTTGGAACTGATGCCACTGTAGCAACGTTTACTTGAACGTTTGCTGCTTCACCACCAAAACTATAACCACCCACAAGTAAAGGACCTTGACCAAGAGCATAAATTTTTCCATCAATACCTTTTAAAGCTGTCTGCAATAACATACCGCCATATAAAGATTTTGCATTACCTATGCTAGAAACCATAAGATCTAAAGGAGAACCAGCTTTCGCACTTGCAGGAAGTTCAGCCGTAACCATAACAGAGGCTACGTTCTTTGCTTTCAATAAACTAGGGTCAACAGAAACACCCATTTGTTGCATCATATTAATTAATGATGTTGTTGTGAATGGCGCATCTTTTGTGTCGCCCGTACCACTCAAGCCTACAACTAAACCATAACCTACAAGTTGGTTAGTACGTACGCCCGAGAAAGTCGCAATATCTTTTATGCGTACCGCTTCCGCTATTGATGCGAAAGAAAGTAGAAAAGTCAAAGTAATTAAAGTTCTTAATGTCAATTTCATGGCATATTCCTCCGTAGATACTTACTCATATTACAAGAAGCATGCCAACAAGATTTAACCTCAAAAATTAGCATAGATATAGTTTTATTTT
>CAYJEN010000026.1:0-23016 GCA_964369185.1 uncultured Desulfovibrionaceae bacterium | reverse complement strand
GAAGCTGAGGCACTCGTTATTTAACTTGCTTTTTCTTTAATAATCTTATTTTTTCATAATTTTTGAATAATAATGGAAAGGTGAGAATAATTTTTATAACTACTTACATGATAAAGAAAAATTATTAAAAACAATTCTACAAGTATAGAAACTTGTTTTTTTACATATTATATTATAAACTATTTTTGCTTTAAAATTTGTAACCTTAAGGAAATTCGCCATGCTTAAATATATTTCCCTAGATGACCACATAGAAAAAGTCAATTTTTCTCCTAGGTCTTATAATGCATTATTAAAGCATGGGGTTTCAACAATTAGATTTTACTTACACATAGTGAAAAATCACTAGGGCGAATAAAAAACTTAGGACGGAAAAGTGTTCAAGAAATTTTAGATAAAATTATAGAAATCCAAAGTCCCGAATCAGAATATATCATACTAGAAGAAAAATCCTCTTCAACCCCCTATGAACGTAACGAAAAATACTTCATTGACTTAATAGGCAAAGAATATTCGGACATACCTTTGCAAGAATTAGGGTTTAGCATAAGAACATATAACTGTTTCAAAAGAGAAAATCTTCTCTTTCTTTCAAAATTTTATGATATATCAAGCGATAAATTAAAAAAAATACCAAATTTTGGAAGTAAAAGTCTATCAGAGGTTGAAGATTGTAAGAAAAAGTATACTATTGTTTATAAAGAAAATGCAAACCAGACACCTGCAGAAAAATTATTATCAGAAATTTATGAAGAAATAGCAAATGACACTTTTTTTCAAGTTGAAGACCTTCTTTTTAATGAAATTCAACTTATTGCTGAGCAAGATTTTTTAGACTTTAAAAGTAAACTTTACTCTTCTGAAATAGTAAAAGACTATGTAAAAAAATATATAGTTTTCTATTTTCAGCAGTTTATTTATGGAAGTGATAATATTGAAAAACTTCTTGCGATAATGCCAACATGTTTTGCTAATAGCTTATTTATTGAAAACCTGCTTGCTGAACTACTCCATGAAAAAAAGCTTATTCTTTTTAATAACAAATGTTATATGCCTGACTACTCTAGTTGTGCTCTAGGAGCAATTGACGTTTTATCTGCCCGTGAATATAAAATCTTCCTAGGGCGGATTAGTGGGCAAACACTTGAAGAAGTCGGAAAAGAGTTTGGACTCACTCGCCAAGGTGTTGCTCTTGCAGAGAGTAAGATATTAGAAAAATTAAATAAATCAGAAAAAACATTTCAAGAAGATATTTATAAACAAATTTTTCTTACTTATGACATTCAAGAAGAAGACTTTATTACTAGTCTAGGAGACAAGCAAACATATAACTATCTCTATGTCAGATATAAAAAAAGAGGTAAAACTCGCCTAGAAGAAATTCTTTCTGATAGTACAGTTCCTGAACTATTTAAGCGCAAGCTTGAAAAAGTCATCTACAGAGATTATGTCTACATTGGAAATAGTCGAATAAAATGTAGTAGAAGTGAGTTGCTTGATTATACAATAAGAACTTTTGCAAACAACCCAATTTCTTTTGATGAGTTTAAAGAACTATATGAAATACTTTTAATTGATATTAATAAAGAGCACGAAGACAAATTACAGTTAAAAGGAAGAGGGTTTGAAAGTAACCTTATACGTCGAAATGTTCTTACATCTTTTGGGCGAAAATTTCGTCATTATAATTTTATAAACTATGATTTTACTTTACTCATAGACGAACTAAATATTGAACACATTAGTAATTTGAGATACTCATCTCTGAAGTTTTTTAGGGAACATCCAGATTTAATGCAAATATATGATATGCGAAATGAATATGAACTCCATAATCTTTTAAAAAGGATTTGTGAAGAAAAATATCCACATATAGACTTTAGAAGAATGCCTAATATTGATTTCGGAGAGGTAGATTTTGACGAACAACTATTAAGTCTTTTATCAACTCTTGCCCCAATATCAAGAGCTAGGTTTGCTGAAGAGGTTGAAAAGGAATATGGCATTAAAGCAAATAGTCTTATTGCAAATGGGCTTGAGCAATTTAATGACTACATACATGCAGGTACATATAAAGTAGATTATCCTGTGTTACCTTCAGAATGTTATAATAAACTTTCTGAAGTACTCGTAGATGATTTCTACGCTCATTCAAAACTTGAAGAACTCTATATACAACTATTACCAAATTTAGAGCTGAAGTATCTAAATCCATATACATTAAAAAGCTTAGGATATAACTCCTACACTAACTATATATTAAGTTTAAAATATAGTTCAACAAGTGAATATGCTTACTTAGCATTAACGAGTCACGATATTGTAGACATTTCATTAATTCCACAAGAAATAAGATATGCACCTTCTTACAACTCTGAATTGCAAAAATTAAAACATAGCCATGAAATAATTGAATTTTATCCACAAAAACTAATAAACATTAGAAAGCTAAATAAAGCTGGTATAACTAAAACATCTTTAGCTAATTATCGTAATGAAATTTTAAGACAAATAAAAGATAATTCTTATTTTACAATTCATTCACTACGAAAACAAGGAGTTGAACATGAACTTGATGAATTAGGTTTTGATGACTGGTTCTATGCTTCTATTCTAATAGAAGATAGGGAACACATAAGATATCAGAAATTCACAAAAAATAGATTGCTCTACAAAGGCAAAAGTGATGTAAAAGTCGCTGATTTCATAGAGGATATCATTGAGGAAACTGGAAAAAGTAATATAGAAATCTATGAGTTGCTAGAACTAATTAAGGATAACTATAACCTCACTTACGACATCTATAAAATCCGCTCTATTATTGCAGATAGTTCACTTTACTACGACCAAGTTTCAAGTAAAATATATTTAGATTATAACACATACTTTAAGGAGATTTAGATATGGATTTATTAAAAGAAGGTATAGAAAAAAATTACGTAATTGATGCCAAGCAAACTAAACAATTATCCATTTCTGGAAAATCAAGAATATACTCTGTTTACAGTATAAACCTCGACCAAGTATTTTTCAACGACCAAAATGATCGTATTGCAACTTGGATGAGCCAGTATGATATGGATAACCCTAATCAACCACTTGATACTCTTAATAGAGAAGATTACAATCAGATTATTCATAGCT
Organism: uncultured Desulfovibrionaceae bacterium; assembly: GCA_964369185.1. Taxonomy (GTDB): domain Bacteria; phylum Desulfobacterota; class Desulfovibrionia; order Desulfovibrionales; family Desulfovibrionaceae; genus CAYJAZ01. The sequence continues at coordinate 19,872 of CAYJEN010000026.1, read as the reverse complement.
TTATCGTTGAGAGTAATAAAGATGCAATTAAAAAGACTCTTAAAAATATAGAGCTTATCGGACAACAAGAAGCAGGGGTTGTTTTATCTGATGGCAGAATTATTGATGGAAATAGAAGATATACATGCTTACGTGAACTGCAAGAAAAAACAGGAAAACTGCAAGTATTTAATGCGGTCATTTTAGAGCATGATATTGAACATAATGCAAAAGACATAAAAATGCTTGAGTTAATGCTTCAACATGGTGTAGATGAAAAAATTGACTATACTCCGATAGAAAGAATTGTTGGTGTTTATAAAGATATTGTAGAGCGAAGACTTTTATCAACTAAGGAATACGCAAATAGTATTAATCAACCAGAGAAAATAGTAAAAGAACTTCATTTTCCCCCAAAAATCAATATAACTAGAGAGAAAACATGTTTCAGCTAAGTATTTTTTTTATATTTTTTTTGTAATATCTTTTGTTCGGCAAGATGAATTAATGCCAAGTCTGCAAAAGCATCGTTTCTTTCTAGTGTTTGTAGCAGTTCAAAAATAAGAGTTTTAGTTGTAATTTCTTCCATATATTCGCTATTACTGCTTGCCGACTTGTCATGCTTTCTATACAAAAACAGAACGTCATCAATATATTTATATTTGCCAATCTTTGAAAGTTGTAGATGTAAATACAAGTCCTCTAATGGTGCTGCCGGAGTAAATTCTATCGTTTTTAATGCACTAGCACGCATAAGGTAACCATTAGGGATGTGATTTCTTTGTAAAAATGTTTTGTATTTACCAAATTTTTTATCAGAAAACAGATCTTTCTCATTGGTAGTTAGTAACTCTTTCATTTTTGTGATGAGAACTTCTTGATTATTTTCTTTAATTTTATAGGAAAATTGCTCACCGTTTGCATCGATAAACTCATTATTTCCAACAGCCAAAACATAATTTTCATTTTTTTCTAAAAAATCCACTAGCGTAATGATAGCATGTTTTTTGTATAAATCATCAGAAGCGATAAGAGAAATATATTCTCCTTTTGCCAAGTGAATCAAACGATTCAAAGTAATGCAAATCCCTTGATTTTCATGACTTTCTAAAACAAATCGAACAAGGCGTTTTTTACATTCCTCTTCTAATTCCTCAATTCTGTTTAATGTGTTGTCGGTAGAGCCGTCATCAACAATTATCAACTCAAGATTTGGATAGTCTTGCTCAAGAATAGAGTATATTGTTTTTGCAACATAATCTTCATGGTTATACGCAGGTATGATAATAGAAACAAGAGGATAGTTTTTTATTGTATTCATTTAATACTCCTTAAGTTTTACATTGACCAAGGTAAAGAGTTTTATATAGCGATTTCAAATTTACCTTTATTTTTATTTAACTACTCTACCTCTAGCATAATAGATATATTAAGTCTAATAAAAAAAAGCTTTATTTAACTGCTATTAAGATGAATTTAAGGTAGAATTATAGGCAAAAGAATATCGAGGATAAGCATGTCTAAAAGTTTGCTTATAAAAAAATTGGAAGAAATACTACAACACAATTAAAGTTAAACAGAAAGCCCCCTAAAGTAAAATTGATTAATTACCTGTTAGTAAACTTTATATCTTCAAACGATACCTAAACTAGTTTGATAAAGTAGACGTTTTTAAAAAATTCACTTCAATATTTTACTTATTTTTATCTAACAAGTTTATAACTTGTAAAATAATAAGTTGATTGAACAAACAATAAAATTTCCCTAAAACACACACTTTTATTTTATTACACACTGTCTTTTTATCTTAGATATCATTTTATAATAAAAAAAATGTTTTTTATTATAATTTCAATTATTACAAATAATTAGAATGTTTTTCAGCTCTACAAATACTAACTTGTTGATATATATATTATAAAAAAAATATATATTGATATTTAACAAATAAGCTTTGATAATCTATCTTTTCACAAATATAACACTTTATAATTATATGTTTAATATATTCAATATCTCAATAAGTTGATTATACAATCAATTTTTTTTATTTACAAAAAAAGTTAATAAAATATAACTACCTAATGATAAAAAAATTCTTTACCCCTGCTTGACATTATATTTCCTAAGGAGCTAATATATAAGAAATAGAATACGCATAAATCATATTTACATGCTTTTTTTGTTTGTATAATTTATCTGTTCTAAAATAAAAGAGAAGGAGTTTTACTTTTATGACACTTGCGAAACGTTTTACTTACATTTTTTTAGGGCCGGTCATTTTGCTGGCATTTGTCTTATTGTTGTCAGACGCTTTAACACTTAAGGGTGCTCAAGCTTTTGGTTTGACAGCTTGGCTCATTTTCTGGTGGATTACTCGCCCTGTTCATATTACAATTACTGCTTTTATGCCTGTAATTATGAATGCTCTGCTTGATATCGTTCCTATGGGAACTATTACAGCGCAGTATGTGTCTGAAAGTATTATTCTTGTTTTTGGTGCCGGTCTTCTTACTATGCCTTGGTCGGAAATTGGTTTAGATCGTCGTATCGCTCTTAAAACTCTTTCTGTTGTTGGTTCTTCAATGAAGTCACAAATTACAGTTTGGCTTTGCGCTAGTGTGCTTTTCTCAACTGTTCTTCCTAACCTTATGATTTGTGCTTTATTTACACCTATCGCGGTTGCTATGCTTAAAGCTGCCGGCTATGATGATGTAAACAGTAAAGCTGCTCTTCCAATTATGCTTTGTGTTGGTTGGGGTGTTAGTCTTGGTGGTGCCGGTACTCCTGTTGGTGGTGCGATGAACCTTGCGGCTATTTCATATCTTGAAGCTGCAACAGGTCAAGAACTCTTCTATATTGACTGGGTTATCCGTGTTGCTCCTTACCTTATCACAGCTACGATTCTTCTTCTTGGTATGATGCTTTATCTTGCAAGAGATGTAAAAAGCTTAAACGGTACAAAAGAATACTTCACTGCTGAATATGCTAAACTTGGCATTATGAAACGTGATGAAAAAATATGTATTTCTATCTTTGGAATCACAGTTTTAGGTGCATTTGCTCGTCCACTATACGCTGATATTGTACCGGCTCTTGCTCCTGCATACTTATTCTTGATTGGTGGTAGCCTTGCATTCTTTATCGTAAATGCTGAGAAAAAATTTATGCTTTCATGGGAATCTGCTCAAAGCAAAACCATGTGGGGTATGATGATTCTATTTGCTAGTGGTTTGGCTCTTGGTAAACTTCTTACTCTTTCAGGCGGAACAGTAGCTCTTTCTAAAATCATTATCAGCATGAACCTTGACGGTGGTTTTGTTACAGTTGTTATTATTTCAGTTGCAGCTCGTGTACTTTCAGAGCTTACAAACGGAACAACCGCTGCTGCTATGACAATTCCTTTAGTTCTTGAATTTACAACTGCTATGGGCTTAGATCCAATGCCATACTGGTTCATCACAACATTTGCTTACAATTCAGAATTTTTACTTCCACTTAGCGTACGTGCTGTTACCATCGGTGCCGGTGTTGACCCTGAACAAATGTTCTCAAAAGGTATTATGCCTGCAACAGTAAGCTTACTTTATACAATCTTATTTGGTTACGCAACAATCCTCATCTGGCCTACATTCCTTTCAGTTCCTTACCTTACATTCGGTGGCTAGTATAAACTTACTAATAAGACTTTTATAAGTCATAATGTCTAAATACATCTTTCAAGTTTTTAGTTGAACGATAAAGTATACTAAAAACTTGAAAGAAAAAAATTCAACCCTCTAACTTATAGGAAAATTTAAAATGAATAGCTTTAATTTCAAAATCCCTCAAACAGTTGAATTTGGTGTAGGTAGCTTAAACAAACTTCCACAGATTCTAAAAGATAGTAAATCAGATCACGTATTCCTTATTTCTGACAAAGGTTTAGAAAGCTTAGGTGTTGTAAAGAAAATTCAAGATATAGTTGAAGCCGGCGGATTAAAATGTACTTGCTACACAGATGTTCTTCCTAACCCAACAGTAAATATTGTTCACGATGCAGCTGCAAAACTTAAAGCAAGTGGCGCAACATCAATCATCGCTCTTGGTGGCGGTAGCCCTATGGACGTTGCTAAAGCTGCCGGTGTAGTTGCAACTTACGGCGGAAAAGTAACCGATTATGAAGGACCTAATAAAGTTCCTGGACCAATCGTTCCAACTATCGCTATTCCAACAACTGCCGGTACAGGTAGTGAAGTAACAGCTTCTTCTGTTATCACAGATGAAGAAAGAAACTTCAAATTCAGCGTACTTAGCTTTGAAATGATTCCTGCATACGCAATCTTAGATCCTGAACTTATCCTCGGTATGCCTGCTCACATCGCTGCTGCTTGTGGTATCGATGCTCTTATCCATGCTGCTGAAGCTTATGTTTCAACTCAAGCTAGCCCATTCTCAGATTCTATGGCTGAAAAAGGAATGGAACTTATCGGTAGAAGTATCCGTAAATTCGTAGCTGACAGACGTGATATTGATGCTGCTTGTGATATGTTACTCGGTTCTAACTTTGCAGGTATCGCTTTTGCATGGGCACGTCTTGGTAACGTTCACGCAATGAGCCACCCAATCAGTGCATTCTATCATGTACCTCATGGTGTTGCTAACGCTGTTATCTTCCCAACTGTTCTAGAGTTCAACCAACTTGCGGACAAAGGTCGTTACGAAAAAATCTACAACTACATCAGCAAAGTTCCTTCAGATGCTTACTTCACACCTGATATGCTTGTTAAAGAAGCTAGAGCTCTTAACGAAGAACTCGGCATTCCTGCAACATTCACTGAAATGGGCTTAAAAGAAGAAGATATTCCACAACTCGCTCTTGATACACACAAAAGTGGTAACGTTCACTCAAACCCACGTCAATCAACTCCTAAAGATATCGAAGCTCTATTTAGAAAACTTCTATAATTTTTCAGAGTTAGCTCAATTAGTTTAAAAATTAGTGTTGAAAATTCCATAATAAGGGGATCTCTAACTAAAATGTTAGAATCCCCTTATTATTTTTCATAGAATATAGGTAAAATTAACCTTGATTGATTCGACAAACAGTGCTATTTCAAGAAGTTACTTGACAAGTTTGTTTATGCTTGCTACAAAAAAGTAAAATAACTTTATGCTTTTAGGAGGGTGTGATATGACTGAGGATAAAATAAAGAGTTTGCTAAATGAAAGCCGTACGTACTTGCCTCCACGTCACGGTAAAGATATCGCTAGAATTCGTAATCGTAAAGAATTAGATATTATTAAAGATTATGCTGATGAAAACTCAGATGAATTTTGGGCAGAACGTGCAAGAGCACTCCTTCACTGGTTCAAACCATGGGATACAGTACAAAGCACTGATTTTTCCGTCCCTCGTGTAGCATGGTTTGAAGGCGGAAAACTTAACGCTGCCTACAACTGCGTAGATAGACACATCATTACAGAAAGAAGAAATAAAGCGGCACTTATCTGGCAAGGTGAACACGAAATGGAAGTGCGTGCTTATACTTATCAAATGCTTTATACTGATGTTTGCCGTTTAGCATCAGCCCTTAATGCTTTAGGCGTAAAAAAAGGTGATAGAGTTGCCCTCTACCTTCCAATGATTCCGGAACTTGTTATTGCTATGTTAGCTTGTGCAAGAATTGGTGCAATTCATACTGCAATATTCACAGGTTATGCTGATGGTGGTGTTCAAGGTCGTATTTATGACTGTGAAGCGAAACTCGTTATCACTGCTGACTGCGTAATGCGTGGCGGCCAACCAAAGCCATTAAAAACAAATTTAGACAGAATTTTAAACTCATGCCCAAGCGTAGAAAAAGTTATTGTTGTAAACCGTGGTAATCAAGATGTCCCGATGCTTAAAGGACGCGATATCTGGTGGGAAGACTTATTAAATGACTTCAACCTCGATTCAGATTTCCCTTGTGTTTCAATGGATTCCATGGATCCACTCTTTATTTTACACACTTCAGGAAGCACCGGCAAACCTACTGGTGTAGTTCACTCTACAGGTGGTTATCTCACCTATGCAGCTCATACTACTCAATGGGTTTTCGATATGAAAGATTCTGATGTTTATTGGTGTACAGCCGATTGTGGTTGGATTACCGGTCATACATATCTAGTTTACGGTCCATTATCATTAGGTGCTACAACAATTATGTTTGAAGGTACTCCAACATGGCCAAGACCTGACAGATTCTGGAAAATTGTTGAAAAATTCCGTGTAAATATCTTCTATACTGCGCCAACAGTTGTGCGTTCGCTCATGCGTCAAGGTGTTGAGTGGACAAAGCGCTACGATTTAAGTTCACTTAGAATACTTGGCTCGGTTGGTGAACCAATGAACCCAGAAGCATGGATGTGGTATCATGATCATATAGGTAAAGGTGAACTTCCTATTGTTGATACATGGTGGCAAACAGAATCCGGTGGCGTATTACTCTCACCTCTTCCATATGCTACTTCATTAAAACCAGGCTCAGTAAGTCGCCCACTTCCAGGTATCGACGCTACTATTATTGCATCTGACGGTAAAGAAGCAGCTGATGATGGAACAGAAGGCGGACATCTATGTATTAAAAAACCTTGGCCTGGTCTTATGATAGATGTTTATAAAAACCCTGAAAAATTCAAAACTTACTTTAATCGCTTCGATGGCATGTATTGGTCAGGTGATGGCGCAAGAATTGATGACGAAGGATACTACTTCATATTAGGGCGTATAGATGATTCTATCAACGTTTCAGGACATAGACTAAGTACTGCTGAAATTGAATCTGTTCTTGTTGCACATAATGCAGTTGGCGAGGCCGCGGTTGTTCCAATGCCACACGAAATTAAAGGTGAGGCTATTTATGCTTATGTTTCACTTGCAAAAAATGTTGACTGGACAGAAGAACTTAGAAAAGAGCTCCGCTTATGGGTGCGTTCAAATATTGGTGCACTGGCAAGCCCTGAGCAAATTCAATTTGTTACAGAACTTCCTAAAACTCTTTCCGGTAAAATTATCCGCCGTATCTTAAGAAAAATAGCATCTGGCGAATACGAGGCTATTGGCGACACTACCTCACTTGCTATGCCTGAATTAATTCCTGTTATTATTCAAGATCATCAAAGATTATCTCATGGTCAAAGTGAATTAGTATAGTTCTTTGTTTAAACTATAGTTTGTAAAATAGAGGGAGAGGCTTTTTGAAAAAATAGTCTTTCCCTCAAAACATTTAAATACTTTTTAAAAAGATTTATCAAATTTCTTTATTTTGCTTTAGCTTTTCTATATACTTTTCACCCCATATATTAAGCTCGCTAAGCACAGGTTGAAACTCCTTTCCTACGTCACTAAGAGAATATTCAACTTTAGGCGGTACTTGATTGTATTCTTTTCTAATAACAAGCCCTTCTTCTTCAAGAAATTTTAATTGACGAGAAAGAGTTGTGTGTGTCATACCTTCCGGCATAAGACGTAAAAGTTCATTAAAGCGGATATTTTTATCTGAGAGTAAATATAATAAATAAATTGACCATTTCCCACTTAATAACTTTTGAGTTGTCACAAAGGGACAAAGTCCGAATAAATCAACCTTTTTCATATTTCTTCCTTATTTGTTCTATATTTTATTTACAGTATCATAAAAGAGCGTACTTGCTATTTGATACCTTAGAGGGTATAAAATAAAATATCAATTGTAAAGATTTTTTAAAGGATAATACTATGGATATAAAAAAAATATACGATTTATTTGCAGAAGTTGGTTGCCTTACTTTTGCAACCGTAAATGAGGATGGCTATCCCGAAACTCGTATACTTGACTTGCTTACCTACGATGATGACGGAATTTATTTTTTTACTATGAAAACAAAGCCATTTTATAAGCAGTTGAAAGAAAATGAAAAATTAAGCATTTGCGGATTAGCGGCAAATCCTAAAACTCAATGGACTAATGAGGGCTCTCCTTATAACCCTCCCGGATATTTTATCAGAGCAACAGGAGATGTGAGAGAATTTACTATTGAAGAAGCAAAAGCAAAAAATGAATCTAAGTTTAAATATCTTCTTGAAGATAATGTAAGATATCCACAAGTAACTGCATTTTGCCTCTATAACTTTCATGGTGAAATCTATGATTTTGATTTTGAAAAAGAGCACAGAGAACATAAACTTGAAAGAGAGCGTTTTTCTTTTGGAAAATTACAAGCAATTCCAGCTGGGCTTTTTATTGAAAAGGAAAAGTGTATATCTTGTGGAAAGTGTATAAAAAATTGTTCCTTTGATGCTATCTATAAAGATACTACTTCATATAAAATTAATGGTACACGCTGTGACGAATGCGGAAATTGTTTCAGTGTATGCCCAGCAAACGCAATTATACATAAAGGAATTTAGGAGATATTAATATGCATTTTACAGGTCCAGTTTACCGTCCACCGGATGAAGCAATGTTAGGAGCAAAATTATTACAAGTTACAGTTGGTTGTGCGCACAACAAATGCCGATTCTGCAACATGTATCGCTCTGTTCAATTTACAGTAGAACCAATCGAACAAATTGAAGAAGATATCAAAGAACTGCGTCAAACTTATTCAAAAATTGAAAGAATCTATTTAGCGAATGGAGATCCTTTCTGTTTAAGCGCAAAATATTTTAAAGAAATAACAGATAAAATTATCGAACATATTCCGGAAGTCAAAGTTATTTCTATGTATGCCACTATCAATAATATCAAAAATAAATCTGATGAAGATCTTCTTGCAATTAAAGATATGAGAATTAATGACTTATGGTTCGGCATTGAAACAGGAAATGCAGAAAATCTTGCATACATGAATAAAGGGCATAAGTTAGAAGATGTTTATACTCAACTTGAAAGACTTAATTCTGTTGGAATTAGACATAATCACTGCTATATTTTAGGAGTTGGTGGAAAAAGTAAAGGCATTCAAAATGCAATTGATACTGCAAAAGTTATCAATACTACCAAGCCATCAATTGTTTGGTGCGGGTCGCTTGGAATTTTTGAAGGTAGTGATATGCCTAAAGAAGTATTAAATGGTTCATTTGTTCCTGCTACAGAACTCGAAATATTAGAAGAAGAAATTAAATTAATTGAGCTTATAGAATTAAAAGGAGCTTTATTTAGTGGAAGCCATCCAACAAATCTTGTTGCCGTTCGTGGAATATTACCACAATACAAAAAGCTCATGATTGGTGAAATTCAAGATTTTATTGATCACGCAGATAAAGATTATCTGAATAGCTCTATACAAAGAAACGCTGACTAGTCTTTAGATAGCTTTAAGCTTTAGAGGGGAACAAAATATTTTTTCTAAAATACTCTGTTCCCCTCTTTTATTATTATGAAGCTATTAGTTTCAAATAGATTTCTCTACTTATCCAAGCATCGGTTGCTGCATAGAGAATTTGTGATGGACTAAGTTGAATCCTTTCCCAGTTACTGCATTGCATACCTTTACTAAGTCTACCATGCATAAGAACTGCACAAAGTGAGCGAAGCCCGCCTTCAGTATAACCTTTTTTCTTTGCTAGATGAGCAAGATCCAAATGTCCGTCTGCTTTAAATTTTCCTCTTCTTTGTAGAACGCGCATATCATCACTTATTGCGACACCAACTTTAATCACGTCTTTATTTTCAAGTAATTCAATCATCGTTGGAAGAAGTCGCAGCTTATAAAATTGTATAACGTATACACAATCAGCCGTTGCAAGTTGCATAATTGCAGGATTATTTGCTTGTCCTTTTACAAAATTAGGTTTTGTTTCAGTATCGAAACCCAAGACAGTTTCATTTTTGATACTTTCATACGCTTCAAGCCATTGCTCTTTGGAGGATATTACTTTAATATCCCCTTGATAATTAATGAGTGGCAAAGCGAGTATTTCTTCTTTTGTTATAGACATAATTTATTGTATTGGTAGTATTTGTGTGAAAATTATTTTTTTATCAACGAGAATATTCATTTTTAGCTTATCGCCAACTTTAATTGTGCCATTTTCAGGCCCTAACATTGTTGACATAGCTTTCATATTAGATATTCTAAATGAAGTTGACTTTAGCTTAATAAGCTTTACCAATTGATTAGGATCACCATCTTTCAAAAGAGAGAATTCGCAATTGCCTGTAATTGGTGATGAATTATTGATATTATATAAATCAAAATTCAAAGCAAGCCTTACATTTTGTGGAATAAATTGAAGTTTTACTGCTTCAATACGAACTGTTGCAGTATCAAAAATAATTCCATCATCTATAGCTTTGTATTCTTCATCAAGTGGAAAAGCTTCTTCTGCAGCATTAAACTCATCAAGGTTAATACCTTCTGCGACTGGAGCTTGAACTTGTTCTTCTGTTACTTCTTTTTGAGCTTCAACTGCTGTATTTTCAGCTATGGTATTTTCATTTTCTTTAACTAAAGGTGCTTGAGGAATAATTTCTTCAATTGCTTTAGTCGGAGCTTCTTTTTTTGGAAGAGTTTCTTTTTTTAGAATATGAATATCAGCCTCAGTGAATATTTCGCTGAGTGTAACTTGATTTGTTTCTTCGAGAAATGAAAAGTAAGAAACAAATCTATTTTTTTCAGCTGTCAGCTTTTCAATATTCTTTTCAGCTTCAGTTAATTTAGACTTCAGCACATAGTTTTCTTGAAAGAGATTAAATCCACCCCAAAGAGTAAAGCCTAAAGCAATTGGAAGAGTAATAGCTAGAAAAAACAGCAGGTAAATACTACTCTTTTTATAAGAGTAATTTTTCATAGTGCCATTTTCAAGCACTCTCATATAGGTTATATATTTACTCATATGCGAGACCAACTTTCGCGTTCAATTACCCATTTACCATCTATAAGAGTAAAGTAAATTCGTTTTCTACCGTAATCGTTATAACCTGAACTATCAGAATATTTCTGCTTCATAGTTACAAGAACATTTTTACCGTATGAACTTATGCTGATATCTGAAAACTCAAGACTTTTCGGTTGTTTTACTACCCAAAGCCCAGTTTTATGTTCAAAAATTTCTTCACCTTTACGAGTATCTTGTCTTGCATTTTCAGCGTAGTAAGTTCTATATTTTTCAACATTACCGCTGAGCCATGCCATCTTCCAGCCTTCAAGTGCAGCTTCAATTTCAGGTGTAATTGTAGCCATATACATGTCTTCTATGCCCACTTTGGCAGGAATCCATTCCATAGCAACAACTTTATACTCACCCATTTCATCTTTTTGCCAGTAGAGTCTGCGTGTACCTTCAGCAGTTGTATTTGGAGCTTTATAAAGCTGCTCAAACCAAGTTACCCAGTAATCGGTTCCTTCAAGTGCGTAGACATCGCCATGGATAATTTGAATCCAAGGAAGAGTTTTGAAGAGGCTCTTTTTTTGTGCTTGAAATTCTTCATAGCTTTCAGATTGAGCTAAACCATACTTATTTATATCATAAAATTTGAAAAATTCATCGGAACGACTTTCCCATGCCTTATTCCAGTTTTTAGTCATTTCAACAAGAAAATCTGCTTCATTTGCGATAGCTACAGGAACTTTATAAAAACTTTCTTCAGAAGCACTGTCTGTATTCTCTTCAACATTTGAATTTTCTACTGACAAATCAAGCATTTCAAGTGGAGCTTCTGTTGATTCTTTAGCTAAATCAAGAATATCAACAGAAAAATTTGTTTCTTCTAGATTATGCAAGGCGTCTTGCGGAATTGTTCCGGCAATAGCTTGTGCTGTTTCTAGTGTAAAATATGGAAGTGAACGCGGTTTTGGTTCAGCAATTACTACTTCTTCAACGATTTCAGTAGAATTTTCAGACTGAGCCTGTTCGTTCACACTATTTAAAGGTTGAGCAGTTAAATCGACATTCTCTTGCTCATTATTAACTTCTTCAATTTGAGGAGTCACTTCTTGACTTGCTAGACCTTCAATAAGAGGTTCTTTTTTGAATCTTTCTTCAAATTTCGCAAGTTCGTCTGCCGGTAATTCGTTAATATTTCCGGCTAAAACAACAGGTGTCCCTTTTGGTAAATACTCACCTAGAAGTTCAAAATCATCAAGGTCAACGGCAACGCAGCCTTCTGTTTTTTGTCCTTCAATTGGATTTCCTTTTGAGTGAATCCAAATTCCATGACCTGTTTTTTGTTTTATTTTATCGATAGGATTAGGATAGTTGAGGGCGTACGCACCGGAGCCATACTTAATAAAGTCTAGTTCTGAGCGAATTTTTGTAGTAACAAAATATACCCCTTCAGGAGTTTTTAAGTCACCTTCAAGCGTTTTATCGCCCTCAACTCTTCCATGAATACTTTGAAAAGCTTCTTTAATGGTAATATCTTTCTGAGCATCGACAACATAAAGACTGCTATCGTTTTTTGAAACGCCAATAACATTTTCAGGCAAATGTGAATTGTTATTTAATTCTACCTGCCATGCATAAGCTGAGGAAGTTGAGAGGAGAAAGCAAGGAAGAAAAAGTTTAAAAAGCGTTTTTGCTCTAGACATCTAATATACCCTTTTAAAGAATTACTATTTTTTTGAATACTCTACAAGTTCTTTACGTGTGAAAACTGAACGAAGTGTATAACCGGCTTGTTCAATTGCTTCTCTTCCGCCCTCTTCTCTATCGAGAATAGTAGCAACAGCAACAATTTCTAAACCAGCGTCTTTCACTCTTTCACAAGCTTTAAGAAGTGAGCCACCTGTGGTTACAACATCTTCAAGCATAGCAACTTTTGAACCTTTAGGAATATTTCCTAAACCTTCAATATAGTTACCGGTACCGTGACCTTTAGCTTCTTTACGAACGATAAAAGCTGCAACATTTCCACCTTTTTCAAAAGAAATAAGTGAAGTAGCTGTTACAAGAGGGTCAGCGCCTAAAGTCATTCCACCAACAGCATCAAGTTCAGTAATATCATCTAACAAGTGATTGAAAAGATTACCGATAAGCCATGCACCTTTAGGATTTAAAGCTGTTTGTCTACCATCGAAGTAGTAAGAGCTTTTTTTACCTGATGCAAGAGTGAAATCTCCTTCTTTATAAGATTTTTCTACAAGAAGTTTTGCAAGTTCAATTTTAAGTGCTTCGCTATCGTTAGCGATTGATAATAATGGATTACTCATAATTTTTTCCTATTTGAAAACTCTGTTAAGAATTGTTGATTCTTCTTTAAGATATGCTTTTGCATCAAAAACTTCATCTAAAATTTCGCTTGAAACTTTTGAGCTGATTGTTGGTTCTTTACGAATAACATCAGGGAAGTATTCGCCTGTTTCCCATGAATGCATAGCACATTTTTGAACAAGTACGTATGATTCTTGACGTGCAATACCTGCATTAACTAATGATGTAAGTACACGTTGTGAGAAAAATAATCCGTTTGAACCTTTAAGGTTTTTCTCAATATTTTCAGGAATAACGCGGAGGTTCTTTACAAGATTTGATAATCTATGAAGAACGTAATCCATTAATATTGTAGTATCCGGCATAATTACGCGCTCTACGCTTGAGTGTGAAATATCACGTTCGTGCCAAAGAGCTTGGTTTTCTAAAGCAGCCATTGCATTTGTGCGGATAAGACGAGCAAGTCCTGTCATATTTTCAGCTGAAATAGGATTTTTCTTATGCGGCATTGCAGAAGAACCTTTTTGACCTTTACCAAAGCCTTCTTCAACTTCACGAACTTCTGTTCTTTGAAGATGACGTAGCTCTACGCAAAGGCGTTCAATTGTTCCTGCTGTAATAGCAAGAGCAGTGAAATAGTGTGCATATCTATCACGTTGGATAACTTGAGTTGAAATTTCATCAACAGCAAGACCTAAGCGAGTTAATGCATTTTCTTCAACGCTAGGAGGAAGAAGTGAGTAAGTACCAACTGCACCGGAAAGTTTACCGGTAGCAATACCTTTTACTGCATCTTCAAAGCGTTGTTTATCTCTTTTAAATTCTGCGTAAAAACCAGCGAATTTAAGAGCAAAAGATGTTGGTTCAGCGTGGATACCGTGTGTACGCCCCATGCAAAGTTGACCTTGATACTTTAAAGAAATTTCTTTTAAGGTTTCAAGAATTAGGTCGAAATCCTCAAGGATTTTTTCGCCTGCACGTTTGAGCATAACAGCGTTAGCGGTATCAACAATATCAGAAGAGGTACATCCAAGGTGGATAAAGCGTGCAGCAGGCCCAACTTTTTCTTCTATCGCTGTAAGGAAAGCGATAACGTCGTGACGTGTAACTTGTTCGATTTCATCGATTCTATTCACATCAAAAGCAGCTTTTTCGCGAATTGTTTGCATGCTTTCTTGGTCGATTTGACCGGCATCACACCATGCTTCACAAATTGCAAGTTCGACTTCAAGCCACGCATTATAGCGATTTTCTAAAGTCCAAAGGGCAGCCATTTCCGGTCTTGAGTAACGTTCTATCATAGTATTTATTTTTTATTTTGAGGGTTAGATTTATGAGTCTGCTTTAGCACTTGAGCTTGCTTGTGGGCTTGCTACAGGTGTTGTTTGTGCAGTAGAGCTTGATGTTGAGCTTTCAGAAGTTGAAGAGGATGAGCCAGACTCTTTTGTACTTGAGGCAGAATCCGCATTTGACGAAGTAGCAACATCAGAATTTTTCTTCGTTGAAGTAGGTGCATTATGCGAACTAGATGCGGAATTTTTACCATATTCAGTGACGTACCAGCCGCCACCTTTGAGAACAAATGATGTTTGTGAAACAAACCTATCGGCTTGTTGACTACACTGTGGACAAGGTTGTGATTTTTCAGCATCACTAACTTTTAGCCACTCTTCAAAGGTATTATTACAGTTTTTACAATGGTATTCGTAGATAGGCATGATACTAATTTTGTTTACAGGTTTAAATACAATGAGGCGGCAGAATTTGCTTATGCCGCCTATTATATTGTATTTTAAGAACTACTTGCTTGCAGCTTTAGCTACGCGGATTCTTTCTTTTAAGCGATCTGCGCGGCGTTTACGTCTACGGTCTAATTCTTTTTTTCTTTCTTGCTTTTTCTGAGCCATGAAAATTCTCCTTAATGATTTGTTGCAAAAATTTTAGTGCAACTATATTCTTGGTGGCTAATTTACCCTTTTTCTTCTCAACTGTAAAGCTTTAATTTTAAGGATAAAATACTTATTTTTTGCCTTCGGCAACCAAAGGGAATGATTCCCTTTGAAAACCCTATTTTTTCTGTCTCGTTCCTCAACAAAAAAATGTTCATTTCAAGAAAATTATTTCCTTTAGCGTCAAAGTAAAGAAATACTCTTGTAGTTGAAATAGTTCTATATTAATGACAGTTATACATCACATAGGGTGAACAGAAAGTAGCTAATCTCAATGTAAAAAATTTTACAAACCAATATTAATAAACTAAAAATCCATTTAAAATACTTTTTATGATAAAGGAAGTATTTTAAAAAAAATACTCATTTCTTTCCGACGAGAAACGAGTCAGGAAGAATTGAGTATTCTCGAAGGAATTATTCCCTTGAGCCGTCGGAGACAAAAACAAGTAGAAAAATTTGAACAAGAAAAAACTTGCTAAATTTTTGAAAGTCTTTTATAAAATTCTTTAATTTGTTTATACAAAAATTTATGAATAAAAGCTCAAAATATTGAAAAGACTTTATCTATCTTTAATTGCTAGATATTTTAAGCTTGCTTTTTTTTTATCTTTGGCTTGATTTTCTATAAAAAAATATGTAGGATACACTTATGGAATTGATGATTAAACTTGAAGAAGGTATTACAGCTCTTACTAATGAGTTAAATGGTCTGCGTGAAGAAAATGCAAGACTTCGTGCAGAAGTTGCGGATGCTCAGATTGTTATAGAGCAAAATTATAGCCTTGAGGCAGCATTACAAAAAGAACAAGAAGCAAGAATTTTTGCTAACGAGCAACTAGAAAAACTTCTTAATATGGTTCGTGAACAATTGTCAGAGAAAGATGAAGCTTAAACTTTACTCTTTTGTGTAGGTGTTTATGCAAACCTATAATGTAATCGCTTGTGGATTGGATATATCCTTCAACTCAACGGCAGACGCCGAAAGAGTGCGAAGGGCTACCGAATTTATTCAACAAAGTTATGATAGTCTACAGTTTCATGGAAGCCAATTGGGCAGAGATAGACTTCTTGCTATCATTGCCATAGGTATTGCTGACGACTTGTTACAACTACAGAAAGAGCATGAGAAATTGCTTGAAAAAGTGGGCGAAGAAAAGCAGAAAGAAGATGCTGTTGAATCTCGTATCGAGGATTTACTTGATATGATTAATACACATATTTCCGAAGCTAAAAATTCATAATAAAAAAGTAAAAGTTTTTATAAGGATAGCTTAGATAGCATCTTCTAAATTGCTTTTATTTACATATAAATAGAGTTTTTTTCAAATTGCTACTTGTGTTTTTTTTGAAAATGTTGTAGTCTATATATAATCTCCTGAAGTGTTCGTGAGTCTTTCGGACGTGTGTCGACCTCACAAGCATTTTATAAGGGTACTGAGTGACCTTGTGGTGCTATCGTTTCTTTATGTTAACGATTCTAAAGCAAGGCAGAGGTGCCCGACCTACTAACGTAGGTCTGTTACATGCCAAGGCAACGGCACTTCGGGTAATAGATAAAAATGTCAATATAATCTAGCTTGGTTTCCTTTCAAGAAAAAGGAAACCATTTTTTTTAATCTATCTAGATTGATTGGTTTCTCAATCAGCCCTAGTGCTGCAAATATATATTAGGAGTTGTTCATGGGAACATTCACACTTACACTTTTGTTTATTGGTGTTATTGTTGTGAGTATGGGCTTAGGCTTTATTGCTAACCGTTACTACTCAACAAGACGCGTCGGAGACGCAAACGACCTTGCTCGTCGTATCATTAATGAAGCTAGAAAAGAAGCTCAAGCGCAGAAAAAAGAAATTCTTCTGCAAGGTCAAGACGAATTATTCAGCCTTAAAAAAGAAATTGAAAGCGAAAATAAAGAGCGCGAAAAAGAACTAAAATCAAAAGAAAAACACCTACAAGTACAAACCGAAAAACTTGAAGAGAAAATTGACAAAGTTAATACTCGCGAACTTGAAATTATTTCTACTGAAAAGGAAATGGCTAAACTTGAACGCCATTTAGAAGAGCAAAGCGAAATCATCAAAGAAGAAATCGAAGAACAACACAGACGTTTGCAAGAAATTGCATCCCTCACTCATGAAGAAGCTAAAGCTCAACTTTTCAATGAAATTGAAAATAGAACACGTCACGAAGCGGCTAAAATGATGCGTACAATCGAATCAGAAACCCGTGAAATCGCTGACAGAAAAGCAAAAGAAATTTTGGCTTCTACTATACAACGTTATGCCGGCGACTATGTTGTAGAACAAACAGTTACTGCTGTTTCACTTCCTAGTGAAGATATGAAAGGTAGAATTATCGGTCGTGAAGGACGTAATATTCGCGCTATCGAAGCTGCTACAGGTGTTGATCTTATTATTGATGATACACCGGAAACCGTAATTTTATCAGCATATTCTCCACTACGTCGTCAAGTTGCAAAGATGGCTCTTGAGCGTCTTATTCAAGATGGTAGAATCCACCCTGCTCGTATTGAAGATATAGTTCAAAAATGTGAGCAAGAACTTGAAATACAAATCCGTGAAGTTGGTGAACAAGCTACTTTTGATGCCGGCGTACATGGCATTCACCCTGAAATTGTTCGTCTTCTTGGTCAATTAAAATATCGTACATCATTTACTCAAAACGTATTACAACACTCACTTGAAGTTTCAGCTCTTTGCGGAATGATGGCTGCCGAACTTGGTATGAACATCAAAAAAGCAAAAAGAGCCGGCCTTCTTCACGATATTGGTAAAGCTGTTGACCACGAAATCGAAGGTTCACACGCAACTATCGGTGCTGACATTGCTAAAAAGTTCAATGAAAGCAAAGAAATTGTTCATGCAATTGCTGCTCACCACGAAGATGTTCGCCCAGATTCAGCACTTGCTGTTCTTGTACAAGCGGCAGATTCACTCTCCGGTGCTCGACCTGGTGCTCGTAAAGAACTCCTTGAAAACTATGTAAAAAGACTTGAAGACCTTGAAGGTATTGCAAACTCATGTGAAGGTGTTGCAAAGTCTTTTGCTATTCAAGCAGGTCGCGAACTCCGTGTTATTGTAAATTCAGATAATATTGATGATGATGCAACATATCTACTTTGTAAAGAAATCTCTGCTAAGATTGAAGAAAATCTTACCTATCCTGGTCAAATCAGAGTTACTGTTATTCGTGAACGCAGAGCTGTAGGTTTTGCGAAGTAGTTATAAATCAATCGTATAAATACAATTAAATATAAATTAATATAAAAAAAACTTCCTCTAAATATTTAGTTTAGAGGAAGTTTTTAGTTTAAAGCACTTTTAAAATCTAGGGTGTGCTTTTAAAGCAAAAAGTATTTATCTTTCATAAAAATGAACAAGTTGATATTTAAGAAGTTTTTTAGAAAGTGATGTCTTTGTAATTATTTGCAGTCTTCTACTGTTAGAGAGAATCTACCTAATTCTTTCTTTCCAGCGCCTGTATAGATATATTCATATTTTGCGCCCTGATCGAGAGTTGGGCGAATTTCTTTATGATCACAAATATTTTTTCTATTAATATCTTTAAGTGCTAGAACAGTTGCTACAGGGTCATTTCCTTGAGCTTTTAGAATTGTATCATTTACAGTGTAATGATATGTAAGCTGCGGAGTTCCTTCTTTTGAAGCTGATAATTTCCAAAGAGTTGTATAAGCATCAACTTTTTGTGAACCTTTTTTATTGAAAGCTTGTGCAGCAGCATTAAATCTATCTCTTAGTTCATCTTGAGGGTCACTGCTACAAGCTGTAAGGGTTAGGGCAAGTCCCATTAATGGGAGTACTAACATTTTTTTTAAAAAATTTGTGTTCATTTTTATCTTCTTGAAATTTAATTTCGCTAATATGTTTAAAATAGTTTTCAAAAAATTATTTTATTTTGATAATTTATTTGTAAAAAGAAAAAAGGAAGAAGACCGAAGTCTTCTTCCCATAAGCATCTTTATAAAATAAAGACTAGCCTACTTTACCTACGCCTTTCAAGTTGTACATAGTTGTAGAACCTGATGACCAGTAAACGAGTTTTTCGTCTTTAACGAGTTCTGAAAGAACCGCTTTAACGTCACGTGAACTTTTTTCTGGGAAGAGTTCAAGGAAATCGTTGAAGTAGAATTTAGTTTTGTTTGTTTTTTCAGCGAAGTATTGTAATACTTTTGCTTTGTCGTCTTCAGTAACTGGTGAACGTTCAGCAGCTTCACCACCGTGACCGCCATAAATCTCAGCACCTGATTCAGAGAATTTGAACTGAGTTGTTTGACGCCATGTGTAGTAAGCAGGATCACGGAAGTCATCGATTACACGAGCTGAGAATTCAATTCCTGTAAGTTCAAAGAAACGTTCCCAACCGATACGTTCAGCCCATTCGCCAAGTCTTTCGTATTTGTTAGCATTGTTAGCATAAACTTCAACGATGTTACGAATTTGCTGTGTAAGGCTAGGCCAACGTGGAGCTTCGTTAGGAATGTATGAAACAACAACTTTAGAGAATTTAGGACGGCTGATACGGTTAGAAACCTTACCACCAACCATGATGCAGATACCATCGCCTTCACCATCAGAGATAGGAAGTGCTGGACACATTGTGTAACAGTTACCGCAATACATACAACGTTCGTTTTTGATAGCGATAGAGTTAATTTTTGTGCCGTCTTCTTTTTCTACTTTAGTAGGACGAACAGCAGCTAAAGGACAAGCTGAAACTGCTAATGGAATTTCACAAAGTTG
>CAYJEN010000025.1:0-23263 GCA_964369185.1 uncultured Desulfovibrionaceae bacterium | reverse complement strand
CTGAAAATGAATTTACTGATAGCAGAGTTCTTTCAGCTTCAAAAGCCGGCGCTCATTACCGTGTTAAAGTTGTATTAACACCTATGGATGAAACACAAACTATCACTACTGCTATTCAGGGCTTATTCACAATTTACGCTAAGTAGTTTTACCTTGCTCAGTTTGTAGTTAATATTAGAGTTTTGCGGTTTACGTAAAGCTCTTTTTTATTTGTATTGATAAAGTTCACATCAAGGTGTTTTTTGGAATATTTCTTGCTAAAAAACTATATTATACCTAGATAGTGTCGTCAAAGTATGAATTTTCGATTTATATCAAGCCTTATATTATTAAGATGGTAGCGATTTGAAGGAGTTTATCAAAACACTCTTTTAAATGAGAGAGCAGGTTTATTACAACTAAGAGTAACTCTTTATAAATCTTTAGGAATTAGTATATGAAAAGTAAAAATGCAATCATCTGTACTCTTTTAATTTTAGTATCTCTTTGCTTTATCGGCTACAATTTTATGACTCCTCCAAAACCAATGCGTGAAAGACCGGCAAGCATGCCTCCGGCAGCAGGAGTTTATCAAGTAGAAACAGGCTCAATACCTATCTATATTGAAACAGTAGCAACACTTATTTCTTTTCAAAATATCACACTAAAAAGTAAAGTCTCCGGAGAGATTGAATATTTATCAGAAGAATTTGAAATTGGCTCAATTGTAAAAAAAGGTACAGTTCTTCTCACAGTCGAAAAGCGTGACTACGAAAATGAAGTAAAAAAACTTTTTACGGCGAAGAATGGGACGGAAAACTTGAACAAGTTGTAAGCGCATTAACTACTGAATCTCGCATGGGTAAAGTAATAATAAGCATTCAAGATCCGCTTGCTTTAAGTGAAGACTCAATTAAAGTACCTTTACTTTTAGGTGATCAGGTAGATGTAAGTATTTTATCCGGAACATATCACGACATTATAAAACTACCTCGTGCCGCTGTTTTTAATAATCAAAACATCTGGCTTGTAACTGATGATAACAAGTTACAATATAAAGCTGTTAATATTGTTTGGAGTGATGGAAACTTCATCTACATAAAAGCAGATGAAATTACAAATAAATCTTTAGTACTCAATACAGGCATTAATAATCCTGTTGAAAATTTAGTTGTAAGACCAACTATTCTTAATTTATCTGAAGAAGAAATAAAAGCTCAAGAAGAATTACAAAAAGAAAAGCAAGGCTCAAAAAATCCTACCAACGCAGCCCCACGTATGGAAAACGAGAACAATACAGGAAATCCTCCTCAAAGTGGTATGAGAGAAGGCGGTATGCGAGAAGGAAAAACACGTCCTGAAGGTGCTGCGAGAGAGGGTGGAAGAAAAGCTCCTCAAGATTCTTCTGAAAAACCAGCTAGGGAAAATGGGGAATAATTTATGCTAGAATTTCGTAAAGAAAGAAAGTTTTCCTCAAGAAGAATCTGGCAAGGTGCTATTGCATGGATGGTGCAAAATGGAGTTGCCGCAAATCTTCTTATGATGGCTATGTTGGTGGGTGGGTGTATATTTTTAGTCTCTATGCATCAAGAAATTATGCCTCCAACCGAAGTTGATACTGTATCTATAAGCCTCACTCTTTCAGGTGCAACTCCGGAAGAAGTTGAAAAAAGTATGGTGCAAGTTGTTGAGGCAAACGTTCGCGATGTTGAAAACGTTGATGAGATATCGTCAAGAATACGCGGAAACGGTTCAGCAGCTGTAAGCGTTACTATGGTAGAGGGTGGTGATAGAGACAGATTTTTACAAGATATCCAAAATGAAGTTACAAGGATACGTTCATTTCCGGATGAAGCAGAAACTCCTATTGTTGCAATAAACAAAAGAATCACGAACGTTATGGAAATCATTCTATACGGTTCAAATGATGTTTTATTTTTACAAGAGTGGGCTGAAATTGTAAAAGATGAACTTATTGCAAAACCTAATATCACACAAGTAGATATCGACAATAACTTCGACAGAGAAATTCAAATTGAAATAACACAAAATACTCTAAGAAAATATTCTCTTACACTTGATGAAGTAAGCACTGCAATAAAAGCATCATCTTTAGAACAAGGCGCAGGTACTATTGAGAGCGAACACGGCGATATTTCAATAAACTTTGATACAAGAAAAGATTATGCTCAAGAATTCGGGCAAATAGCAATCCTTACCCCTAGCGATGGTTCAAGACTTTTACTTTCAGATATAGCTGATATAAAAGAAACCTTTACAGAATCACGTTCATGGTCAAACTATAATAACTCGGCGGCTCTTCTTATAGAGGTTTCAAGTACAGGCGGGCAAACTCCGGCTGAAGTTGCAAAAGAAGCCCAAGAAGTTATTGAAGACCTAAATACAAGATCACCGGGCGGTTTGAAACTAGAAATTCAATCAAACTATGCTGATGATTTTAGTGAAAGAGGTCAATTACTTATCAACAAGCGCATGAAAGTTTACCGAAAAAAGGTTCTCTACTCTTCCGCCTTTCAGCAAGACAAAGAAAGTTCAGTGTAAAATTTAGCGAATTAGTTGAAAAATATTATGGTGCTGTAATATTAAAAGTCTTTAATTATAAATATGTTGTTGTTACTCTTTGTTTTTGTTTACTTGCACTTTCTTCATCTTTCGGGCTTTCAGGGAAAATGAGAATGGAACTTATGCCTTCCGAAGATGAAAACTATGCTTACTTTATCGTAACAATGCCCGACGGAACATCAAAAGATGAATTAAGAAAAATTGAATCTCGTGTTGCTGTTGCCGCACAAGAAGTTATCGCAGAAAATGGCAAAGAGAAACTCGCTGCCGGAGTATATATCAGTGTGGAAGGAACAACCGTTTCAGCAAGATTATATCTGGTTGACGAAGAACTAAGAACTCTATCAACGTCAGATGTTACCAGACTCTGGCAAAGAGCTACCGGTGATGTAAGAAATGCTGAAACAATTTCATTTGCTGCAAATAGAGGTAAACCTGGTTCAGGTAAGGATCTAACAATTCGTCTAGCACATAGAGATAATGATATCCTCAATCAAGCCGCAATAGCACTTACCGAAGAAATGCGTGAATATGCAATACTTTCTGAAATTGAAACAGGCACATCAGAAAGCACTAAAGAATATACAGTTGCTCTAAATGCTATGGGAGAAAAACTTGGCTTTACTTCAACACAAGTGAGCGAACAAGTACGTAATGCATTTGAAGGTAGCTCCGTTCTTACTCAACAAAGAGGAAGAGATGAAGTTACCGTTCGTGTTCGCCTTCCGGAAGAAGAAAGAAAAAATGAACAAGCTTTTATTAATCTTATCGTAAGAGATCAGAATAATAATGAAGTATTTCTGCGTGATATAGTAGATTTGAAAACAACCTTAATCCCAAATCAAATTATGCGAGTAGAAGGGCAAAGAACACTTTCAGTTGCCGTAAAATCAACACCATCAACAGATGCCACAATAATTTATAATGAATTAAATGAAAGCTTCTTGCCTGAACTTGCGGGACTCTATCCCGGTCTTACATGGTCAAAAGGTGGAATGCAAAAACAAATTGATGATAGTATGGGTTCACTTTATCAAAGTTTAATCTTCGTCTTATTTGCGGTATATGTTTTACTTGCTATTCCTTTCAAATCATATACTCAACCTTTTATTATTATGGCAGCTATCCCTTTTGCTGTAATAGGCGCAATTGTTGGGCATACTATAATGGGCTATACGCTTGGAGTTGTGTCTTTCCTAGGTGTTTTAGCCTTGTGCGGACTTGTTGTAAACGATTCGCTGGTGCTTATCGACTTTGCAAACAAAGAAATGCGTAAAGGTGCAGATGCTCGTTCAGCTATGTACTCAGCCGGAATAATACGCTTTAGACCTATTATGCTTACTACTCTTACAACTTTTATTGGTCTTGCACCAATGCTTTTAGAAACTTCACCACAAGCGGTTACTATAATTCCTGTTGCTATTTCTCTTGCTTTTGGGATTCTGTTTGCGACTGTAATCACTCTGGCCCTTGTGCCTGCCCTCTATATAATTCTTGATGACTTTAAAAATAGAGTAAAGGAAATGACGTAAAAAGATCAATTACTTTCAAATAATAAAATTCAATTTTACAAATTGAGTTTTATAAGTAAAATATTTTGATTGAAGTTTATATAATTTTATTATAAGATGCTAACTGAAAAAATAAACACACATATAACTTGTTGTTTTTATTTATTTTATCCTAAAAGTACGATTAATAAAATTTTAGTGAATAAATAAAATAATGTTACACCACCTGTTAAGAAATAAGAATGGATTATTCAAAAGAAATTGAAGAGCTTACCTTAGAGCTACAAAAAAAAAGAAAGATGCCTGATTATTTCATCAATCTTTTTATCAATGCCACACAAAGCAAAAAGGGGCACAAAGAAAAGAGAGTTGGTATTATTGGAGATGAATTTTATAGTCTTTATGTGCGTGCTTTTGATCTTACCCCCGTACTGCTGAACGGTGGTAGTTTTTATTTAGGAGAAAACGCAAGCCATATTTTCCCACAAATTAGTGACCCTGTTGCAAAATCAACTCTTGGTTATCTTTTTAGTCAAGAAATGGATATTCTAAAAAATTTAGATGCATTAATAGTTTCTGCAAGTAATGATAGTTATAAAAAAATTATTTACTATCTTAAAGACTTTGGAATTCCTATCATTCAAATTGAACCGCCATCATTTCTTCTAAAGAAAATGCCTATCAACTATGCTTTTCAACAGATGAAAGTATTGAATGAAATAAGCAAAATTAAAAATTCGCGTCTTAATCTCAGAAAATTAAAGCAAGAACTACTCCATTATAAAAAAGCACATCAAATTACAACATCTGAAAAATGGAAAGCTCTTTCAACTTTTATTCAAGATTTTTTCTTACAAACCCTCTACCTTGCTGATAAAAAAGATGTTTGGTGTAGTGAAATAGAAAAATATCTTGAAAATGTTCAAGCCGCACCTATAGAACCTTTATTTTTACTTATGGGTTCACACATAAAATTTCCAAGTAGTAAAATGTATAAAATTTTTAGCGACATAGGAATTAACTACTTTGAAAATCAATGTTTAAACCTGCCTGAGTTCCATAAGATACCAATTAGAAGAACTTCTTTCTTCCAACTTAATGAATGTTTTAAATATCAATATACTCAATCCTTTACAGCAAGAACACTATCGCGCGACGAACAGTATAACTTTACAGATAAGGTAAAAGGAATTGTTTATTACTTACTTAAAGGTCAAGTTTCAGAAGCTTATGAAGCGGAACTTATTGAAAAAATAGCGATTAAACATTCTATTCCTTATCTTTGTATAGAAACTGACTATACTAATACCGATAATGAACAAATAAAAATCAGAATTGAAGCATTCTATGAAATGCTAAAAAATAAATGTGCGTAGATATTTAATAAGGGGTAAAATATGAATTTATTTGGAATAATAAACCAAACAAAAAATTTCTTTTCAAGCATTTGGGCGTCAAAAAACTGGAAAAGCGCAATTATTTATACTATTGTATTTGTTGTTATATTTTTCTATGCATCAAGAACTTTGAACTCAATGATACGTCGAGACAGAATAACCCTCCCACCTGTTATTGAAGAAGTTATAGCTGTTATGTATGCTGAAGAAAATAAGCTTTATGCTGAACGTATGCTTGCTCGCCAACAGCAACAGCAAGCTCAACAAAAATCTCAACAAGGCAATGTTCAAAGAGAAGGCGACAGGCAGAACCCTCAACAAGGTAGTGTTCAACAGCAACAGCAGGTTGAAAATAGAGGTGGCAGAAAAACTACTTATTCTCCTCTTAACGCCTTAGTAATTATTGTTCAGCTTCTTTCAATGTCAGCCATTTGTTGCCTTATTATTTTCTTGATATATAGAAGATTTACACTTGATACTATTCCCCCATTACCTATTTTATCATCTAAGGGCAAATTAAATGAAGAACAATAAAATTACATTTATTCGCCTTGGAATATTATTTGCTTTTTTCCTTTTATTCACCTTTGGTAGATATCTTGTAGGAACTTTAGATAACGTTATCCTACCAGTTATAAACTGCCAATATGTTGGTGACGGAATAACAAGAGCTTCTTGTATAGCTATTATCAAATTACAAGGATATTTTTCTCTTACAGGTATGTTGATTCTTGCTGTTCCTATTGTGTTAGCCTTTTTATTTGGTAGACTTTGGTGCGGTTATGCTTGTCCTGTTGGATTTATACAAGATCTTTTAATAATTGTTCGACAAAAATTAAGAATACCACAAGTTATTTTTTCTCCTAAAATTGCACCTATTGTTACGATTTCTAAATGGTTTTTAGTTTTTTATCTTTTCTTTTATGATCCATGTAATATAT
This sequence comes from uncultured Desulfovibrionaceae bacterium, assembly GCA_964369185.1. GTDB lineage: Bacteria > Desulfobacterota > Desulfovibrionia > Desulfovibrionales > Desulfovibrionaceae > CAYJAZ01. The sequence goes on along the minus strand of CAYJEN010000025.1, from coordinate 16,852 downwards.
GCCCTATTCCATATTATACTACAACTTTAGGTGGTTATGTAAGCTATGATAATACAACAGGTATTTTCTGGGCTGTATTTTTCCTTACCCTTATGTTCATAAATGATAAAGGTTTCTGTAAAGTTTGCCCAATTGGTGCTTTACTTGGATTAACAAATAAGTTGAGTGGTAGTCGTTTAAAAAAATGCGGACATTCCTGTACTCACTGTCGAGCTTGTTTAGAAGTTTGCCCTATGGATATTCAAACAGTTTATGAAGATCGTCAAAATGATGATATTACTCATCCCGATTGTCTTTTCTGCATGAAATGTATTGAAGTCTGCCCTGAAAAAAATGCCTTACGTTATGAATTATTTGGAAAAAAACTTGCTGAATCAAAAAGACATACGGACGAAAAATGGAAGATAGAACCAAAGAAAGATATATAAGAAATATATTACGTGTTGCTAACGTCGCAATTGAAACAATTGCTAAAACAAGCGATTTAGACTTCTATAAACAAGTATATTACAATACTTTTTGTGAATTTGAAGAAACTGAACACTCTTATATCGGAAGCTACTGTATAATGATTCCCGATGAAATCATCTATGCTTTAGGGTATTTACCTCTAAGATTATGCGCGGGGCATCAAATTCCTGCCTATATCGGCGAAGAAATGATACCTCGTGATGCTTGCCCTGTTGTAAAAGCTTCTGTCGGTTTTCATTCAATGAAGGTATTACCTATTTATAATCAGTGCGAAATTGCTATTATGCCAATGACTTGCGAGGGGAAACGTAAAAGTGCTGAAGTGCTTTCACAATTCTTACCTATTGTACCGGTGCCTGTTGTCATGTCAAAAGATAATGCTTCTTTTGAAAAAAGCGTAAAAACAATGTTGGCACTAATTAAAACATTGGAATATCAAACAGGAAAAAAACTTTCAAATAAAAAATTGAAAGAAGCCTGCCTAGCAATTAATAGAGCTCAAAAATACGCTTACTTATTACAAGAAAAACTAAATGCCCCTAATCCGCAAGTAAAAGGATCTGAGGTTATGTTTGCAATGAATAGTTTCTGCTACACCACTCCTCAAAAATGGGCAGACGCTACCAAGCAATTTCTTGAAATAATAAATGAAAGAGAGAAAAACCCTAAAATTCCACGTCGTCAGAAGCCTCGTGTTTTTATTGCCGGCTCACCAATAAGCTTTCCAAACTTCAAAGTACCTTTAATGATTGAAGAGTTAGGCGCTCAGCTCGTAGGTGATGAATCCTGCTTATCAGGCAGACTTATGTACGATCCTGTTGTTCCTAGTGATTACAGTACAGTAGGAGTTATCCGAGCTTTAACCGCTCGTTATATAGCTGCTTGCACTTGCCCTGTTTTCGACGATATTGAAGACAGACTTTGCAGCTTGAAAACAAAACTCGTAAATTCAAAAGCTGAGGGAATTATTTATCATGTTTTACGTGGTTGCGTTCCTTTTGACTTTGAGTTGGCAGCAATGGAAGAATTTGCAGAAAAAGAAAATATCCCACTCCTCCGTGTTGAAACAGACTTTAGCAATGAAGATGTGGAACAAATAAAAATTAGATTTGAAGCATTTATTGAAATGATTGATCAAAGGAGACGTATCGATGGCTAGTTATTATTTAGGTTTTGATGGTGGCTCAACATACATTAAAGCAGCACTCATTAAAGACAATAAAGTCATTGCCGTAAAAGTTTTACCAACCGGTATAGATAACGATGCAACCGCTGAAAAAATGTTGAATCTACTCATGGAAGAAGCAAAAATTCAGCGTGAAGATATTGCCTTTATTACTGCTACCGGCTACAGCAGAAGAAGTATTTCTTTAGCAGATGATACCATATCAGAAATCACTGCGCATGCTCAAGGTACAAAAATAACTTCTCCAAACGGTAAATCACCTTCTTTGATTATTGATATCGGTGGGCAAGATAGTAAAATCATCGCTCTTGACGGGAACGGTGGCGTGAAAAACTTTATCATGAATGATAAATGCGCTGCCGGAACAGGAAAATTTATCGAAGTTATCGCCGGAGTTCTTGAAACTACTATCGATAAAGTTGCTGAATTTTCTGCACAAAGTACAAATCCTTGTCAAATCAACTCTACTTGCGTTGTATTTGCTCAAACTGAAATTATCTCGCTGATAGCACAGAAAAAGAGTCGCCCGGATATTTTATGCGGAATGCATATCTCTATGGCAAAAAGAATTGCAAAACTCGCCAGAAAGTATAAAGGCGATGGACAAATTCTTATGACTGGTGGCGGTGCTTTAAACAATGGTTTACGTTTGGCTATTGAAGATGCGCTTATGTGCGATGTAAACCCTGCTGTATATCCACAGTTTAACGGCGCTATAGGTGCGGCTTTAATTGCTATCGAACAAGAAAAACAAAGCCTATTGCAAGAAATACAAATAGCTAAAGAGCAAACAAATTAATGACTACTTTTATGATTTTTACAAGCATACTTGCTATGGGTTTTGCTTGCAGTTTCGGTTGCGGAACAGTTACTACTCCCTTTATTTTAGGAAGCTTGCTTGGTGAAGGACAAGATATTCGTGCCAGTAGAAAAGCAATAGCTCTATTTTCTTTAGGGAAAGTTATTTCTCTTGCAGTAATGGGGCTTATTGCTTCACTGGTTGGCTCAACAATTCTTGAGACTGTTGAGTCAATATACCCTAACAGTACTATTTGGATTGTGAGAATCTTTACATTTTCATTTGGTGCTTGGCTTCTTTATACAACGATTAAAAAGAACTCACCTTTAGTATCGCAAGATGTAGCTTCTTCTGGCTCGTCATGCTCGTCATGTTCGTCATGTTCGTCATGTTCGTCTGGCTCTTCATGCTCATCTTCTAAGGCAAAAATACAATCTAATAGTTTGTTACGTAAAGGTTTTTATTTTGGAGCAGGCGCATTATATTCTACTATTCCTTGTGCACCTCTCATTACTACACTTGGTTATGCCAGCACTATGCCTCCATTTTTTGCTGTTTTATTATTAGCTTTATTTGGAATTGCAAACTCAATTATTCCTGTTTTAGGTTTTGCCTCACTCGTTGGTATGGCAAACACTGAATTTATGCAAAAAACACCACAATTCGTGAAATATATCAAACTAGTAGGTGGACTCATACTAATCTATGCTTCTATATTTAGAGTGTAATTAACTATTTTCAAGAATAATTAATGTTAAAAAATCCCAAATTTTCTAGGGTGTGTTTCTAAATTAAGAGATTTTGTATCTTTAAAGAATTAATTTAGAAATGCACCCTATTATATTATTTTTCTGAAATATTCTATACACTTTTTCTTTTTTTATACTCTAAAAAAGATTGTCAATAAAATTAAAATACACAAAATAACTTTCTTTACAATAAAAATGATTGACAAACAAAGCATAGTTAGCTTAGTCTAACTTTAAAGATAGAGCTTAGGTTCTATAAAGAACTGTTATGTATGTTTAAGGATAAGCTATGGAACATCACCCAATAGAAATTGAGAATCTGTGCCATAATTATGGGCAAAGGGAACTTTACAACTCTTTAACTCTTTCAATTCCAAAAGGAAAAATCTACGCTCTACTTGGAAAAAATGGCGTTGGTAAAACGACTCTCATTCAGATTCTTATGGGATTTATGCGTCCAACAAGTGGGATTTGTAGAATTTTTGGCGATCCTGCTTATGCAATTCGTCCTGTCACACGTGAGCGAGTGGGTTTATTGTTTGAACGTCATTTAGCTTATGAATTTTTCTCTATTGAACAAGCTGAAAAATTTACAAGAAAATTTTATAAAAAATGGCGTCCTGAACTTTATTATGGTTTAGTTGATAAACTCGGGCTTCCGTACAGTCATAAAATTGCGCATATGAGTGAGGGGCAACGCTCGCAAGTTGTTCTAGGACTCATTCTTGCGCAAGACCCTGAATTACTTATCCTTGACGATTACTCTATGGGGCTTGATGCCGGTTATCGTCGTCTGTTTATTGATTACTTATGCGAACATTTACGTGATGGAGAACATACAATCATCATAACATCGCACGTAATTCAAGACATGCAAAACTTTGTTGACGAAGTTGTATTTATGCGCAGAAATAAACCGGCTTTTGCTACCTCCTTAGACAGCTTTATGAACGAATTTTCTTGCTATACAATTCCTACACTCGGCAATGAAGACAGCGTAAGAAAAATGATTGGGCAGCTAGATCAAAATATCCTTGTAAATACTGAATGGCATAAAGAATACGCACAAGTATTTATGTATTCTAAAGAAGATGCTATTTTACAAGAATTTCAAAAAAGCGGTTTAAATAATCTTAGTTTGACTAAATCAACTATGGATATTGAAGATGCTTTCATTGGTTATACAGGAAGATACTAGAATGAATACATTTTATATGCTAACTTCTGTTTTTTATAAAGAGATTATAAAAACTCGTTTTATTATATTAGCTCTTTTGGTTTTTAACCTTTGTTATATGGTGTGGAATTTTATTGGTATTCGTCGCCTTTTTCAGCTCGACCACTCAGAAGTTGTTTGGTACAGAGTTATGGAATTGGGGCAAATACCGTATCAGGATCTAACTTTTATTCCTATTATTACAGCTGCTTTATTCTGCTGTTTCCAATTCTTGCAAGAAATGCGAGACGCAAGAATTCGTATATCTTTGCATGCGCCTTGCGATTCATCTCTTATGGTGCTCTTCCATGCATTTTTTGGAATAGTATTTCTTTTAGGAATTTTCGCTATTGATATTACTATTCTACTTTCAATAGTAAATTATTATTTCCCAAGAGAAGTTGCCTATACTGCTTTTATTAATACTCTACCTTGGTTTATTGCAGGATTTTTTGTTTATCTTGGCGGAGCTTTTGTACTCCTAGAGCCACTTATTAAGCGTAAAATCTTAGGTACTCTTATAACATTTACTATTTGCTCAGAACTTCTTTTATATAGCGGTTCGGCTTACTATAGCAACATACTTTGGATTTTTATCCTCTTATTACCTTGTATGCTTTACTCAATTCCGGTTTCAACCGACGATTACAGAAATAGGTGGACAGCATGAGATTAAAAATATCTACAATTTTTATATATATTCTTTCTATTTTTCTTCTAGCATGGGCATTGCCACAAGTTTATTCTGTGATTTTTGAAAAGCAAGTTGCAAAGACTCATATGTTTTTTAGTCCATCGCTAAAGAAAATGGTTTATACAGAACAACTCCTAATTGACGACATGAAAGCTGCTGAAAAATCAGAAAATCATCATGCTGATGTTGTATATAAAGATGAAACAGGAAAATACTACACTCGTGTAGAGTTTGAAGCTCTTATTCCATTTATTTATTTTCGTAATATGGAAATGCGCGGTCTACTACCTATGGAAATTGATGGTAAATCCTATACAAGAGCCGATATAGAAAGCACTCGCCGAGTTTTAGAATTACCAAGCAGACATCTTGAAACTAAACGTCATAAAGAGTCAATTTATCCATTAGTAGAATCAAATCCGAATCAAGTTGCTCTTGTTTTACCAACGGATAGATTCAGAATAACCGACTCTGAAATGGAATTTATTAATAGCGATGAAAATGCGGTTGACCCTGAACTTACAAAACTCTTTACATCAGCATTAGAAGAAAAAGGTTTTGCATTTCCTTCAAAAGGAATTTGGGGCAATTTTACCATTTTCAAACCTTATGAAGCCGGTATTTTTGCTGTAGATTCAAAAGGGCAAACCTTTCATATCTTACGTAAAGACAATAAACCGATTATAGAAAAAGTTCCTTTTGATGAAGCTATTGTTCCTGCGAAAATAATTATATCTGAAACTGCCGATAGAAAACTTTACGGTGTTCTGCTCGACACCAACAATAAAATCTATCTTTTCAATACAAAAGATTACGCTCTAACCCACATTCCAAGTCCAAATTATAATCCTGAAAGCATGGACTTTAAAATATTGCTAGATCCTATCTACCTAACAGCAATATATTCTGACAAAAAAAATATTCATGCTCTGGCTTATAATTATAATCATGCGACCATTGATAAAGATTTAGAAGCAGTGCACGAGTTTAGCCATACAATGTCCAGAACTCAAGTACCGGTTTATATACACTTAGCAAATGTTCTTTTCCCTTTTAGTATTACTCTTCAATCAGAAGATACTTCTTTAGGTGTATTATCAATAAACTTAAGTGATTACAGCTATTCATTTAGTCTACTTTTCGCCATTGCTTTAGTGCTGATTTATAACTTTCTTGCTAGAAGAAAAAATTGTAAACCTGCACCAATTCAAAGTGTTATTATAGTTATATTCGGGCTTTATGCATTTATTCCATTAGTTCTTATGGAGCAATATCGTAAAAGAGGTTAGGCTATGTTTATAAATTAATTCTTTTGCGTTTTTTCTGCTCAAAAAGTGATTTTTTATTCAGTTTATGTATAAATTGAAATAAATTTCCTTACTTTTAACTTACAACTTTTATATAGTTCCATGAGCTAAATAAATATAAGAGGTACGTATGACTCTTGATGATGTAAAACAATCCGGTACATGCACTGTTACAAGTGTGAATATAGGTGGTCAGCTAGGTCAAAGATTATTTGATTTAGGACTTTGTCCTGGCACTCAAGTGTATTATGTGCGCTCAGCACCCTTGAATGATCCTATTCATATAAGAATTGGTCATTATCAAATAGCGCTACGTCGTAGTGAAGCTAAATACGTGGAGATCAGCACAAATGCTTAATACAGAAAAGAAACAAGCAGTTATTGCTTTAGCTGGTCAACCAAACTGTGGTAAGTCAACTATTTTTAATATGCTCACAGGCGCAAGACAGTTTGTTGCGAACTATCCGGGCGTAACAGTTGATAAAATGTATGGCTCTTGCACTATTGACGATCAAAAAGTAACTGTTGTCGACTTACCGGGAACTTATGCTTTTACTTCTTATTCACCTGAAGAAAAAGCTGCTATGGACTTTGTAGTATTTGAAAAGCCCGATGTTATTGTAACTATTGTAGATGCCTCTACTCTTGATAAAGGGCTTTACTTTGCTTTGCAATTACTTGAAATGGGTCGCCCTGTAGTTATTGCTCTGAACATGATTGATATTGCGCATAGACGAGGATTAAACCCTAATCCGGAAAAATTATCGCAAGCTTTAAATGTTCCTGTAATTACTTTACAAGCTACCAAAAAAAGCAGTGGTAAAAATCTAACAGATACAGTAGCAAAAGAAATCGCAAAAGGCGAAGTATACAATAATTACACTGTAGATTATGGTGATTTAACTCCATATATTGAAGAACTTGCAAAAATTTTAGAAAAAAGTGAATCTCTAAAAGAATACCCTGCTCATTGGTTAGCATTAAAACTTTTTGAAGAAGATCCTTCTATCAGTAATTTAGTAGCTCAAGATAGTAGCATTACAAATGAGATTAATACCGTTCTCGACAAACAATTTGCTGAAATTTCACAAAAGTATGGTATTCGACCTTTAGCAATGCTTTCAAATGAAAGGCATAAAAAGGCTCGTAAACTTACAAAAGCTACATTAGAGATTGATGCTGATGAAGCTAAAGCTCCTACTTATAAAGAATCAACAACTGATAAAATAGATTCTGTTTTGTGCCATAAAATATTTGGTCCAATTTCTCTGCTTCTTATTTTGTTTGCATTCTATCAAATATCGGTAACTTGGGGTAATGAGCTTGCCGCTTATGCTTGGCCATTTTGGGCAAAGCTTGAGCTTATTGCCGCTGATATGTTACCGATGGAAAACTTCTTAGTTGATCCTTTAGCACGTTCACTTGGTAATTGGCTTGTTAAGGGTGTTACCACGGTTATGAACTATTTACCTATCTTCTTCCTAATGTTCTCATTTGTGGCTATTTTGGAAGATAGTGGATATATGCCTAGAATTGCTTTTATTTTAGATAAAATTTTCAATACTTATGGCTTACACGGTCAATCTACATTACCGCTTATTTTAGGTGGGATTTATGTTGGTGGCTGTGCTATTCCGGGCGTTGTTGCAACCCGTGCTATTCCTGATGAAAGAGCGCGTTTTGCTACTATCATGATTGTTCCGATGATGAATTGCTTGGCGAAAGTTCCGCTCTATTTTATGATGATAAGCATTTTCTTCGTAGATACAGCCGGTTCTGCTATGTTCTTTATGGGCACAATTACAATTATTATTGGTTTGATTGTTGCTAAAACTCTAAGTCTTACACTTTTGAGAAAACAACCTTCTGCACCATTCATTATCGAACTTCCAAGCTATCACTTCCCTATGTTGACAAACGTATTACGTGAAGCAATTACAAGAGTTTGGTTATTTATCAAAAGAATTCTCACCACAGTTTTAGCTGTTGCGGTAGTTGTGTATATCCTTATTACATACCCGAATGTTCCTCAAGATAGACAGGACTATTATCAAGAACAACAAACAATAGTTGAAACTACTTTCATGGATGCTGTGAACGCAACTGAATATGCAGGAAAAATCACAGAACAAGATATCGTTCCGCTTCTTGTTTATCAAACTGATTTACGTAATATGAAGCTTGGTAAATCACAAGAAGAAGCAAAAGCCATCAACGAGCAACAACTAAAAGAAAATCCTATATATGCTGCTATTATACTTCGTTCAGGCGACGCAGGTAAAAAGCTTTCAACAGCTTTACGTAGGGTTGATAGTAAACGTAAATCACTTCGTCGTGAATACACATCCGAACGCTTTGAAGGCAGTTATTTAGGACGTGCCGGTAAAGCTCTTGAACCTGTAACAGCAGGCGCAGGCTTCACATGGCGTATTAACGTTGCACTTCTTTCAGCTCTTGCAGCTAAAGAAAACAGCGCTGCTACTCTTGGTGCTATCTACGGTATCGATGGTACAACTACTGCTGAAACATTTAGAGAGCAAGAATCCGGCTTTACTCCACTTCATGCTCTTGCGCTTATGCTCTTCATGGCTTTATATCCACCATGTCTTGCAGCAGCTATTACGGTTAGAACTCAAACTAACTCAACAGGCTGGATGTTATTTGCAGCACTATTCCAAATATCTATTGGCTTAACAATTGCAACTTTGGTTTACTCAACGGGTACTGCATTTGGTCTTACCGGAGTTCAAGCTATGTGGTATTTCTACGCTTTCTGTATAGTCTTACTGATTATATTAGGGCTAATCCCCTTACGGCAGGAAGAAGTACCAAGGCTACGGAATTAACCCTCAACTTACTTTGAAATTATGAAACTTGAAAATGATACTCATTTAATGTTTCAAAATATAATAAAGGCCTAACACGCCAAAAGGAGACTTTTTATGAAAAAACATCTTATTTTACCTGCATTCTTGGCAATGATGGCACTTCCTACCTTTGCAAATGCACACACTCCTCTTTTCTCTTGCTTTGACAATGGTGACGGAACTGTTCTTTGTCAAGGTGGCTTTTCAAACGGAAATGCTGCTGCTGGTATAAAAGTTGTTATTGCTGACGCATCAGGTAAAGAAATTTCTACTGCCGTTCTTGATGACAACAGTGAAATTATTTTCGATAAACCAGCTGGTGATTACACAGTTATGATGGACGCAGGCGAAGGCCACACAGTTACTGTAAAAAGCGCAGAAATCACTGAATAATCCCCGATAAAGCTGTAGACTTTCTAGGTAGGTATTTTGCTATTATAAAAAATAGCATGTGATTTATAAAATAACTTTGACTAAAAGGAATTTACAATGAACAAAACTCTTATTGCTTCACTTGGCCTTGCTGGTGCACTATTTCTTGCAGCTCCTGCTGCTAATGCACACTTTATGATGACCTATACTCCTGAAACTTACATGCCACAAGCTGTGGATAGTGAATGGCGTATCGCTTTCACTCACCCAACAGAAGCTGGTTCAGTTATGGATATGGGCGGCGTAGAAGAATTTTATGCTGTGCATACACGTGGCGATAAAACTCAAAAAATTGATATGAAAAAATACTTGAAAGATATTACTTGGTCAAACCCAGGTTCAAGTGCACCTGCTTATTCAGCATCAATTCCAAGAAAAGAAATCAGAAGCATGGGTGACTATGTTTTCGTTCTAGTTCCTGGTTACTATCTAGAAAAAGAAGAAGATATCTACATGCAACAAATTACAAAACTCATCGTTAACGTTGGTGGCGCACCAACTAACTGGAGTGAGCCTGTAGGTCTTCCAACTGAAATCGTTCCTTTAATCAAGCCTTATGCTATGTGGACAGGTAACAACTTCAGAGGTCAAGTTCTTTCAGACGGTAAACCTGTTGCTAATGCAGAAGTTGAAGTTGAATACATGAGCAATATGCCTAACATCAAAACAAATTCAATGCCTGCTGAATCATCAGTTGAATACAAAAACCCATCATTAGTAACACAAACAATCTTTACTGATGCTAACGGTATCTTCTCTTACACCATTCCTAAAGCTGGTTGGTGGGGATTTGCTGCTCTTGGTGTAGGTCCTGATACTGAATACAAAGGTAAAGGTCTTTCACAAGATGCTGTAACTTGGATTCAAGCTGTTGATATTGACTAATATCTAGGTTATGTTTCTAAATTAATACTTTTGCGTTTTTTCTACAAAATTTCTTAATTTAGAAACACACCCTAATAAAAAATAGTTTTTGATAAAAGGTTCCTTTGGTAATTTTATCAAGGAACCTTTTCTAATATAAATTTGAGGAAAAAAATGAAATATTTACTCTCTGGTCTTGCATTGACATTGTCACTCATGCCTACTTCTTCAGCTTTTGCTCACAGTGCTCTACTTAACTGCTTCGATAATGCAGATGGTACTTTCACTTGTCAGGGTGGGTATTCTGATGGTTCATCGGCTACCGGTATTCGCATTGTAGTTATGGATAAATCAAATAATACCTTGCATGAAGCACAATTAGACGCTAATGGTGAAGTTGTAATGCCACTTCCACAGCAACAAGACTTTACAGTGCTTTTTGATGGCGGTTCAGGGCATTCAGTTCAAATTACAAGTGACGCTCTTGTAAGATAATATCTAGAAAAAAATCTCGTCCGCTTACAAGTGAAACGAACGAGATATTCTTTTGTATTTTAGGGTAAATTTCATATAACTACTTTTATAATAAATAAAGTAATTATATGAAGTTCACCCTTTTTTATTATTTATTTTTCCATTGGTTCAATAGATAGTGTTTCTTCTTTTTTTGGGGCACACTTGCCACAACCCTTTCCGCAACTTCCACAACCTTTCCCTTTTATTTTAGAACGTATTGTAAAAAAGAAAGAAAGAAAAATTACTAAAACAAGAACCATAGTTCCAAAATAAGCTTGGAAAAACTCTGCTATAGAATTCATCATTTTTACCTCGTTTATGCTTAGGGTGTATTTCTAAAAAAGAGTAAAGAAAACTTAGAAATAAACTCTAGTCTTTAAAGGTATAACTAATCGGAACGTTAACTTTTAAGGGCTTGTTTGGAGCTGATAACCTTAAAGAAACTAACTTAGATGCCAGCTTTTTACTTGCATTATCCAGTACAGAATTCCCCATACCTTTGCCAAGATTAGCCGCGGAGACTTTTCCACTAGGGTCAACATTTACAACAATATAGTTAACTCCTTGAATGCCTCTTTTTTGAGCGACTCTTGGGTAAACCTTATACTTATTTACCAAAGAAAGCAACTCTGCCATAACCTGATCGCCTGATGCTCCTACAGGAGCAGCGGGAGGAGCTTCCACAGCTACAGCTGCAACCGGAGCTTCTACTTTAGGCGCAGCTTGAGGTTTTGCTACCGGTTTCGGTTTTGGTTTCGGCTTTGGTGGTTCAGGTATTGGTTCTGGTTCTTTTTTAGGAGGTTCAATTACAGGTTTCTTTATTTCTAGTTGATAAATAAAGTCAGAATTATCAGTAAAAAGAACTTCAAATTTCTTTTTCTTTGGTGGTTCGTGGATAATAATTTCTTCCGGTAGTTTGAACATTTGTGCTACTGAAGGTAATTCAATAACAACTTCCACACCGGCTGCTAATACCAATGAAAAAGCCATTAATATTGTAAACCAGCTAAGAATTCTGCTGTTCAGTAGTGTTTTACCACCGTAAGGATTACTACTCAGCGCTTTCTGTGCTAATAACAAAACTGCCTCCTTCTCTTGCTTTTGCTTTATCAATAACTTGAATAAAGGAGTCAAAAGGAGCTTTTTTATCTACGTGAAGGTTTATTCTCGTTGTTGGGTGTTCATCTAAAAGAGCTGCAAACTGCCCCTCGCTTAGACTTATATCTTTATAAAAGATTCCACCTGTTTCTGTAATAGCAATAACAATTTCTTCTTGTTTTTCTAATTCTTCTGTTTTTAATGCTGTTGGAAGAACTATATCCATGACAGGCTTTGAGAAAGTTGTTGTCATAATAAAGAAAACCAAAAGCATAAATACTACGTCAATAAGCGGTGTGATATCAACGCCTGCATCTTCATCTAATAAATCCATTTTATCCCCCTAAAGTTCCGGCTATTGCCCTGAACAAGAACTATGAAAATGATTGGTAAATTTAATCATTCTGTTTTGATATCTTTTATATTTTAGCAATAAGTAGTAGTAGATAATAAGAGTTGGTACCGCTACGGAAAGACCTAAAATCGTTGTAAGAAGTGCTGACCAAATACCTTGTGCCAAGTCCGCCGGATCAGGTGATGCTGATTCAGCAATCGCTTGGAAAACGTCAACCATACCAAGCACTGTTCCAAGTAGACCAAGCAAAGGTGAAATTACACTGATAAGACGAATATATGCCAAGTCTTGAACAACAGATTCAAAGTTTCTGTTGAAGATAAATGAAATTTCTGTTCTTAGTGTCGTAGGATCTTTAATATCAAGAGCATCAATTTCTCTTAAAAGATGAATCATTGGGTTTTTAGTTTTTATTTCTTCGTCGAGCAATTCGCATTCATTATCTAATTTTTTGAATCTTCTAGTAAACTGCATCCATACAAAAGTAAGATAGTAGAAGTTTTTCAATGCAAGATATGTTGCAACAAGAACTAACACCAAAATAGTGGCACCGGCAGGTCCTATCATTGCATAAATAAGTTCAAAATTTTCTCTTGATAAAAATTCTGGAGCTTTTTCTATTTCTTTAGTTTCATTTTTTATTTGACTAAGTTTTTTAATGTTTGCTCTATCTGCATTATTCGAAGATGCGATATAAGAAGTTGCATCTTTTTGTACGCTTTCATTAAAGAAGTTCATAACTGAAAGAGGAACAAAAAGGAAGTTTTCGATTATTTCAACCGGAGTATTGAGAGTTACGCTTTTATCTTTGTAAGATTTAGCTTCATCTACTTTATCAAATACAGGAACAACAACGCTATTTTCAGTTTCGCCTTCTACTTTTACAGGAGCATAAACAGTATGACTTAAAAGTCCTAGCTTCTCATCTTCATCTAAATCAACAACAAGTACAAAAAGTTCTTTTTTAAATTCAACTTCTACAATATCTTTCATTTTAGCTTCATCAGCTAAGCTTGTAGCAGTGTCTTTATTGTTTGAATCTTTCTTTTCTGCTTCTGTTTTTTCGGCAGAAGCTTCTGATTCATCAACTGCAGGTACTTGTTTAGGAGTAATATTTTTATTTAGAACTGTATATCTCATTGTAAGAATGTCATCTTTTAGAGATACTAGTAAATTAGGTTCGTATAGGTCAGCCAACTCAACAACGTCTAGCATAAGTTCTTGATTTTCTGTAAAGAAATAAGGAGTTTTGAGAGCGTATTCAAAAAACGTTTCTCTAGCGTTAGTTGAAGATTTATTTTCTTCGTCTTTTCTTTCGCCGTCTCTACCTTTATCATCTCTTCTTTCGTTATCTCTACCTCTATCCTCGCCTCTTGTTTTTTCGCCGTCTCTACTTTTGTTTTTGTCATCAGAAGGATTTTCTTTTTTATCTTCTTCACTTTTTTCTTTCTCTACGGGAGAAAAGCTTTTAACAAAAACATTCGATTTTGGACCTTCAAGCGGAAACTGAAAATCAGCTCTAAAGTTTTTTACTTCTACAGACTCATTAACTACCGGTGATTGAGCTACTTCTTCCGATAATGCTGAGCTTTGAGCAGAGGAAGATTGTGCTTCCTCATTTGCAAAAGAAACTTCTGCTGACACAATGAAACAACATAAAGCAAGGACAAATACTTGATTTAGAACTTTACTAGGCTTTTTTAACACAATTTTCTTCCTTTAAAAAAATATCATCAACTTGATGAAATTAAATATAATAAATTATATTTCATTAGTCAAACTTTTTCTATGTTTTTTTAAAAATTATTGTCAAATTTATTAAAAAAAGTATTCTTGACACCATGCGACATCAAGAATACTTTTTACATTGATTTATTTAGGATTTTTTAGAATTTATATTCAAAACCTACACGCCATTCAAATGGTGCAACTGCTTCATCTGTAATAGTAGTTCTTTCGGTTGTGAAAAGATTATATAGGGCTACATTGAAAGTTAGGTTATCTGAAAATGTTTTTGCCATGGCAAAGTGTACATTAAAGAAGTCATACTCCCAAGTTGCGCTTCTATAAAAGTCTACGTTATATTTACCCCAAAGATCTGCTGAGAAGTCCCATTCAGGGTTATAGTAGCTAAGGCGCGCACCATAAATTTGCTCACCTGTGAAAGTTACACGTGAACCATCTGCATTTCTAGCATCAACGTATTCATAACTACCTGTAAATTTGAAGTTATCAAAGAATGAGAAACCTAACTCTGTTTCAAAACCTTTGAAAATACTTGTTCCTGGTGAGTTGTATCTTCTTGAATATGTTGTTTCAGATGGACTATAGGTGTAGCCCCACTTATCAAGTTCAGTTTGATTTGTAGTTGTGAGTTGACTGCTTATCATATCAGTGATTTCATTATAATAGTAACCAACAGCATAATTTAGGTTAAGAAGATCGAAGTCACCTTCTAGTCTAATTTCATAACCAATACTTTCTTGAGGAGTCAATGAAGAGTTTGGAAGAGTTACACCGCCGCCAGTTCCTTCAGCATCATAAAGGTAAGCAAGTGTAGGAGGAGTAAAACCTGTTCCTACGTTTGCTTTAATACGGTGATTGTCGATGTATTCATATGTTGCACCGATTTTCCATGTAAGAGCACCACCAAAATCCATATCCGGATAATAGTCGTAACGTAGTGATGGTACAATGTATAGTCTTTCGTCAAAGAATGAAAGTTCATCTTGAAGATAGAGTGCATAGTGATTTAATTTATTATTAGTATCAACAACGTTGGTGTAATCTTGAGTAAAATCACCACCAATTGTGATAGTATTCCAGTCGTTTAAAAACCAAGTATCTTTGAAATCAACTGTAAAAGAGCTGTAGTTATCTGTTTTAGTTCTACGGCCTGTGTCTCTGTCAATTGTATCACTCATCATTAGGCTGTACATTGTACCAACTGAGTAAGAGTGGTCGCCTACATTTCCGTCATAAACGATTGACCCAATAAGCATTTCACGATCTGTGTAGCTAGTTCTGTCAGTGTATATAATTTCACCTGTTGCTTTATCTACACTACCAACTTTAGAAAAAGTTGTTCCTTTTGTCCAATCATAAAGAATGTTAGTTTTAATTCTGTGGTCATCACTAAAACCGTAGCCCAAGTCAACATTAAACATTGTTTCGTTACCACTCATAGTTTCTGAGTAGGCATCTGGATAGGTTAAGCTATCTTCTGTGGTAGGGATACTTCTTTTATATTGTGCAGCAAGAGAAAAATTGAAATTACCAATTTTTCCAGCGTCAAGATATGCTGAAGTTGTAAGGTGTTTTGTTCCGCCATTTATACCAAAACTATAGCTTTTTTCATCGCTTTCTTTTGTGATAATATTTACGATACCACCCATAGCACTTGAACCATACATAGCGCCTGCTTGACCGCGTAAAACCTCAATTCTTTCAATACTATTTACAGGAATTGATGCAAGAATACGAGAAGCCGCATCTTTTACGTTTTCTAAAATAGTTGGTTTTCTGCCATTTATTAATAAAACAGTTTGAGAAAAACCAAGACCACGGATATTAATGCCACCTTTTTGTGCGTCAACAGTAACACCTGTTGCTAGGTTTAATGCTTCACGCGCTGTTGATGCACCAATTCGTTCAATGTCTTCCGCAGTTACAACTTCCATTACGTTTGGTACGTCTTCAATCATTTGTTCTGTTCTTGTTGCAGAAACAACTACAGTACCGGCTTCAACCATTTCAACATCTTGTGCATTTGTCATTGGTGCATAAGCTAAGTGCAGACCTATGGCTAAATACAAAAATTTAAGCGAATTCTTCCTCATTTTACAACCCTCTTACTTCCTTAAAGTTTACAAGCTCATAGAAAAACACATAAACTAAATTTTTTATTCATCACTAAATATGAAAAATTAAATAATATAATTTTATACAAATTTAGTTTTACTTGTCTAACTAAGAGAAAAAAATAACTATTATACTAATAATTTTTTGTCAAGTTTTTTTTACAGTATTTTAATTTTATTCTAGATTTAGAACTTATTTTTATTATGCTTATTTATGATTATAATTTTATAAGAAATAAAGGCATACTTAATTTTTATTTCGCAAACATCTATAAACACAATAATACAAATAGTTACAACAAATAGCTAGTTTAAAAAAAAGAAAAAGGATTTAGACTGTAATAATCTAAATCCTTTTACTACTCTGAGAAAAGTTTATTTATTTTTATTTATCAAGTTTTAGAATTCTAGCAGCATTTTCATACATAACTTTCTTTC
>CAYJEN010000024.1:0-23277 GCA_964369185.1 uncultured Desulfovibrionaceae bacterium | reverse complement strand
ATTGCGCTGATAAGTCCGTTATTTTTTGAAAAATCCGGTAAATCTTTGAAGTCAGACATTGAGGTGTTTTCCTAGTAAAGTTAAAGCATTCTAAGTGATATTTGTTACAATTGTAAGGCAAAATATAAGTGAATTATACTCTTACAAGTTCAAAGAAAGTATCCTTACTTTGACACTAAAGGAAATAATTTTTTTGAAAAAACTTTTTCCTTTTTTGAGCTTGTGAAAAAAAGAAAAGGGATTTACAAAGGGAATCATTCCCTTTGGTCGCCGAAGGCAAATCAAATTCTATCTTACTCGCTTTGACCTTTTAGTGCTTCTGCTTGCGCATGAGTAACTAAAGCATCGATAATAGCTGTAATCTCACCTTCCATAACTTTTTCAAGTGAATAGAGTGTAAGGTTAATGCGGTGATCTGTCAAACGTCCTTGTGGGAAGTTATAAGTTCTGATTCGTTCAGAACGGTCACCCGAACCTACTTGAGATTTTCTTTCAGCAGCTTGTTCGTTGTGAACTTTATCTTGTTCAACTTGAAGGATACGTGAAGCAAGAACTTTCATTGCTCTAGCTTTATTTTTATGCTGAGATTTTTCATCTTGGCAAGTAACAACGATACCTGTAGGGATGTGAGTCAAGCGAACAGCAGATTCAGTTTTGTTAACGTGCTGACCACCCGCACCTGATGCGCGGTAAACGTCTACACGAATATCTTCTGTTTTAAGGTCAAGTTCAACTTCGTTAGCTTCTGCCATAACAGCAACGGTTGCTGCTGAGGTATGGATTCTGCCTTGTGATTCTGTTTCAGGAACACGCTGAACACGGTGAGTGCCTGATTCGTATTTTAGTCTTGAATATACTCTGTCACCAGAAATGATAGCGATAACCTCTTTGTAACCGCCTGTTTCGGAAGGGCTTTCAGAAAGAACTTCAACTTTCCATTTCATAGTTTCAGCGTATCTGCAATACATACGGAATAAGTCGCCGGCGAAGATAGAAGCTTCGTCACCGCCTGTTCCGGCACGTACTTCAAGAATAATGTTTTTCTCATCGAGCGGATCGGTTGGAAGAAGAAGAATTTTAATTTTTTGTTCGATTTCAGGAAGTTTTTCTTCAATCGCTTTAATTTCTTCTTGAGCCATTTCACGAATATCTGCATCGCTATCTTCAAGAAGTTCTTTATTTTCAGCGTATTGCTCGTTTAAAGATGTGTATTCATCATACATTGCAACAATTTCACGCAAGTCAGCATGAGCTTTTGTTGTTTTTTTATAGAGGTCTTGATCTTGGAAAATAGCAGGATCTGAGAGTTGTTGCTCAAGTTCAAGATATTTTTCTTTATAATTTTGTAATTTAGCGAACATTTTTACTCCAAATTTGTATCATCTGAGGTTATAATGGTATGTTTTGCATTTTCACCTAAAGCAGCTTTTAGAGCTACTAAGGCAACTTCTAGGTGTTCATCTTCCGGTTCACGAGTAGTGAGTAATTGCAATAATAATCCCGGAGCTTTAAGTATAAATCCAAAAAAACCGTCAGATTTAGATGAAAGGCGTATAAGCTCATAGGCTAAAGCAGAAATAGGAATCATCAAAGCAATTTTGATAATTAACACAATAGTATGTTTTAAAACTTCTGATTGTGGCTCCCATAGCCAAAGCAGGGGAGGAAGAAATATAGTGTGTATAAGAATTGCTATAGAAAGAACGAACAAAAGAAATGTTGTTCCGCATCTTGGATGCAAGCGAGATTGCTTACGAACGAGATTGATGTCAACTACTTGCCCTTCTCTACATTTTTCATAAGCTGAAATAGATTTATGTTCAGCTCCATGAAACTGAAAAACTCTTCTAACATCGGGGATAAGAGAAATTCCGGCAAGATAAAGGAAAAAGACTATAAATTTGAATAATCCGTCCCATACTTGAAAAGAAAAGGTCTGTACATCTCCTGCTAATTCAAAGTACTGCATAGCAAATGAAAGCGCGTGGGGAAGAACCACAAATAGCCCAATTGCCATGAGAATTGAAAAAAACAAAGTAAGAAGCAATTGTTTTTGTGTTAAAGGCTCTTCATCGTGAATACTTGAGAGTTCAGCAGAACGATTAAGAGTTTTTATACCATTAATAAGAGTTTCAACCAGTAAAGGAAATCCTCTAAAGAATGGTTTTTGATAGAGTGGCTTTGTAGAGAATCTATACCAAGGTTTAGATTCTACATGAATTTTTCCATTCGATAAGCGCACAGCTAAGGCATATCTATTTTGTGAGCGCATCATAATGCCCTCAATAATAGCCTGACCGCCAACTCCTGCTTCCGGATTAGCACTGCACTGTTTTGAAGATGTAGATGTAGATTGCTCTTGTGAGTTTAAACTACCACCGAGAGTCTGCAAAGAAAATTCTGAACTATTCTTAGATATAGACTTGCAACCAGCTTGACTGATTGACGAATTTACTACTTGATACATAGCAATCTTCATGAAACATCAAGACCTCCCCAAACAGGGTTCAGGGAGGTTCGTGATTTCATACTGTGAAAAGATTTATTTTTTAAATTTGTCGTATTTCTTACGGAAGCGGTCGATACGTCCAGCGGTATCGATAAGACGTTGCTTACCAGTGAAGAATGGGTGGCAATTTGAACAAATTTCCACGCTAACGGTTTCACCTTTAGTGGAGTTAGCTTCGATTTCAAAGCCGCATGCGCAAACGATTTTCGCTTGGTATGTTTTTGGATGGATGCCTTCTTTCATGTTTTGCTCCTAAGTTCTCATTGTCCTTTCGTATATAAAAAGGAGTCTTGTCTCCAAGACAAGGCAAAATCTATACATCAATTTTGAAACCTTGTCAAATATTTTAATGTCAAAATATTTTTTTAGAGAGGTTAAATTTGGATATTTATTAATTTTTATTTATTTTTCAGTGTGTTTATTAGAAAAAATAATTTTATCGTTAATAAATAATATAGAGTATTCTAAAAGTAGATTAACATCTAATTTCTGCTTATCCTCAAAAAAGGGGAAATCAAGGCTTTGTTATAAGCTCTTGATTCCCCTTTCTTGATAAAAGGATGTGCATGAAACATGTCCTATACTATTGTTGAAAGCCCCATTCCAAAGAAAGAGCCATTTGAACCGCTACTCATAATGCTAGATGATGGATTAGTGTTGAACAAGCTTGACATTGCTTGTAATTGTATTTTTGACATCTGAACATTTGCTGAAATTTCTTCTTGAGAACAGGTCTTACTTAGATTGTCAAGATATTGAATTTCTTTAAACTGGTCAACTAATTCAGGGTAATCATTGAAGAACTGAATAATTTTTGCTTTGTCTTCAGATTCAGTTATAATTTCAATTCCTTCGCCACTATAGTTTGTTACTACTTGAAATTCTACGTCTTTATCAACACCGGCTTCAACAAGCCCTGCTTTAACCATTTCGGAAAATTCTTCCTGCAGTTTATCTTTATATTCACCGATACGGGCAAAAGTAACCCTATCATTTGCACCTAAACCTAAGCCTTCAAAAGCCGCGTTTGCAGCTCCTGCAAGCTGATTAATTCTATTTAATCCATAGGATTGATTAGCTCTACTCATATTGCTTGTAGAACTTGAAATAGAAGATACAGAAGAACTTGATTTTCCACTTGAATCTTTATTAGTTTCGGAAGTGGTTGTCCACAATGAATTTAATCCGCTTGATACTAAAGTTTCATTTACTTGAGACATATTTTTCTCCTTTCCACGTAGATAGGAAATTTTGACACTTTTTTATTATATTGAATATTTTAAGCAAGTTTTGTGCCAAAAATCATCATAAAAATAAGATAAAAATAGGTATCAATCAGAAAAATAAGAATTGCATACAACTTGAAAAAGATATATGGTAGCTCGATTGAAATTACATTGGAGTTCATTTTATGAAAAAACTATTAAATCTCTCATTATTATTTGCTCTTGGACTTTTTTCACCTCTTTCAGCAAATGCTGAAACTGCTCTTTCTTATGGTATTCTTGATACTGAAAAAGTTTTTGTTGAAAGTGAAATCGGTAAAAAAGGTTTTGAAAGCATTCAAAATCTACAACAAAAAGCAGAAGCTGAACTTGCTCTTCTTGAAAACCGTATAAACGCTCTTGATATTAGCCAAGAAGATAAAGATATGTATCTTCAATTAGAACTGCAAGGTGCTGTTTATACTCTACAAGGCGCAATTGACGCTAATCAAGAAGCTGTTGTAGGTACTATTGAAAAAACTCTTGAAGATGCTATGAATCAAGTGCGTAAAGAAAAAAATCTTCCAATCATTTTAGCAGCTGAAACCGTTCTTTCTTATGATAAAGAAGCTGATATTACTGTCGATGTTATCAACGCTATGAATGCTATTGATCAGGCACTTCCACCGGCACCGCAAATTTCCTTGCCTGCTCCTAAACCGATAGAAAAAAAAGAAGCTGAAGCTGAAAAGAAATAATATATTGATAATTTCTGATTTTTTTGAGAGGTAAACCACGTTCTTCGGTGCGGGGTTTGCCTCTTAGTTTTTTATTTACTTTTGAGGTTTTTTTTTATAATGTGTCTTTATTAAAACTAAAGGTAAAAGAATGTCAAAATTTGCACGAGTAGAACTCTTGGCACATACGCCCGAGCCTCTATCTATTATATATACAGCATTTAGGCAATGCTATCATTCAGGCTTTGCCGGTGATATGTGGGAAGACACTCAATCAGAAAAAATTTCACGTGAAAAGCAAGCTGATTTCATTCGTAAAGTGATGTCATCAGGTCATGAAAGTCCAATAGAACATGTGAATTTCACTTTTGCGCTGGAAAATGTATCACGAGCTTTAACACATCAATTAGTACGTCATCGTATAGCCTCATTTTCTCAGCAAAGTCAGAGATATGTAGACGCTAAGGACTTCAAATATATAACACCTCCTAAAATTGAGAAGAATCCGAAAGCGCTTCAACGTTATACAGAATGTATGGAGCATATCGCAGAGGCCTATGCAGAGTTACAAGAAATCCTTTTAGAAGATAGCAAAGATAAACAAACTTCAAACGAAGATGCTAGATTTGTTCTTCCACAAGGTGCCGCAAGTAATATTGTAGTTACCATGAACGCCCGTTCTATAATCAATTTCTTTAATCATAGATGTTGTGTGCGTGCGCAGTGGGAAATTAGGCACGTAGCTAATCAAATGTTAGCGCATTGTCGTTCAGTCCTTCCGGAAGTCTTTGAACATGAAGGCGCAAAGTGCGAAAGAACAAAGCTTTGTCCTGAAGGAAAGTTCGCCTGCGGTAGGTATCCTGTTAAGTAGATATCTTACGCCTTCGGCGACCAAAGGGAATAATTCCCTTTGGAAACCTTATTTCTTTCCGGCTCGTTCCTCACCGAAAAGGAATATGTTTTTCAAAAAGTGATATTTCTCTTTGCTTTTGATAAAGAAATCTTTTAAAGTTTATAAATTGTAAAACAACTGACGACATGCTTTATTCATCAAACTAGACTATTTATACTATATTAAAATCTATGTTTCTGTCGTTACTTTGAAATATGTGCTTTAGATTTGATTATGTGCTAAGTTTATTCTTTTATTGAAAGACTTAATTTTGACGTCAAAGGAAGAATTTTTTTTGTAAACGACTATTGCTTTTTTCTCGAGGAACGAGAGAGAAAAGAAATAGGGTTTCCAAAGGGGATTATCTCCTTTGGTCGCCGAAGGCATAAATAAAAATAAAAATGAAAATACTATCACCTTGTAAGATAAATTTATTCCTTCATATAGTTGGCAGACGTGAAAACGGCTATCATGAACTTGAGAGCTTATTCTATCCTCTTGCAAATCCGTATGACGTCCTGACAATTAATGAAGTAGAGAGAGGCGGTTTTAGCGTGAAGTGCGAAACGGTCGGAATTGATTTAGAAGATAATACGCTCACAAAAGCTTATTACCTATTTAAAGAGAGAACGGGTTTTTCTTTAGGTTTAGATGTTGAGCTAATTAAAAATGTGCCTCATGGCGCTGGACTTGGTGGAGGCTCTGCCGATGCGGCTACCGTTATCAAGTATATGTATGCAAAGTGGAGAGGGGTAGAGTATAGCGATTCTATTTCTTTGGAGAATGAAGATTTTTCTCTTTTAAATGAAATTGCAACAAAAGTTGGAGCAGATGTTCCATTCTTTTTAAAAAATACACCTGCCTATGTTGAGGGAATAGGGGAAAAATTATCAGAAATTGATATCTCTTTTCTAAAAGGTTACTCGCTTTTGCTTATTTCCCCAAAAATCAAGGTAGATACAATAAGTATTTTTAAGAAATTTAGACAAGAAAATCAAGTGATTGAAAAAAAAGTTGAAAAAAGTGCATTAAAGATGTTGACAAGCATTTCAAATCGAGCTATAAGACCTCACGACGCGACGATAAATGCTCTTTTCAGAAATGATCTTGAACAATGTGTCTTCTCTTCCTTTCCTGCATTGGGGAAATACAAAGAAAAGCTATTAGCGTTTGAGGCAGAAATTGCACTTATGAGTGGAAGCGGATCGTCTTTATTTGGTTTGTTCTCTAAGAGAGAGCAGGCAGAGAATGCGAAAGTATTTTTTGAGAAAGATAAAGGTGTTGATGTTTTTCCGGTCGTTGAGTTATAGTGTTGGGGTGTCGCCAAGTCGGTAAGGCAACTGGTTTTGGTCCAGTCATTCGTGGGTTCGAGTCCTTCCGCCCCAGCCATCACAAAAAATTATGCCCGTCTAGTTACGGGCTTTTTTTTCATCTATAATACGCTTTGAAGGCAAAATTTATGTACGGTGATTTGAAAATTCTTACAGGCACAGCTAATACAGATTTAGCAACAAATGTCTGTCGTCATTTAGGCACACAACTTGTACCAACTCTTTGTGAACAGTTCAGCGACGGAGAAATCCGTATTGAAATAGGCGCCAGTGTTCGCGGACAAGATGTTTTCGTTATTCAACCTACATGCGCACCTGCTAACTTTAATCTTATGCAGTTATGCCTTATGCTTGACGCTCTAAAAAGAGCAAGTGCAAGCCGCGTAACCGCAGTGATTCCATATTTCGGTTATGCTCGCCAAGATCGTAAAGTAAGCCCACGTGCACCAATATCAGCTAAAATGGTAGCAGACTTTATTAGTCATGCAGGTGCTCAACGTGTTGTTACTGTAGATCTACATGCCGGGCAAATTCAAGGTTTCTTCAACTGCCCAGTTGATAACCTTTTTGCAACTCAAGTTCTTATGGATAGCCTAAAAGACCTTAATCGTGAAGATATCGTTATGGTATCTCCTGATGCAGGTGGTGTTGAAAGAACTCGTGCATTTGCAAAACTCCTCGATTCTCCAATGGCTATTATTGATAAACGTCGTGATAGACCAAACCAAGCTGCTGCAACTCACGTTATCGGTGATGTTGAAGGCAAAGTTGCGGTTCTTATCGATGATATGATTGACACAGCCGGTACAATGTGTGCCGGTGCTGAAGTTCTTTTGAAGAATGGTGCAAAAGAAGTTCGTGCATGTGCAACTCACCCGGTATTTTCTGGGCCTGCTATTGAAAGAATCAACAATTCAGTTTTCTCTCAAGTAGTTGTGACTGATACTCTTCCATTAAGTGCAGAAGCTGCGGCTTGCTCAAAAATTAAAAGAGTTTCAATAGCACCTACACTTGCTACAACCATTCACAATATTCACAGAGGTGCCTCAGTAAGCGCATTATTCGGCTAAAATAAATTAGTCCTTTTGCTTTTTTACAGCGTCAAAATCATTTTTGCTTCAAGTCGTGTATGTTTTGATACACTCCTTTCATCAAAAATAATTTGTTCCTTGTAAAAAAACAAAACATCCTAATTTATAAACTTGACGAGAAATTTACTTACTGTACCTATATATTCATGCCGAGTCCGATTACTGGCATCGAAACGGCTTATTAAAAAGGAGACCAGATTATGACTATGTTATCTTTAAGCGCTCAAAAGCGTGAAGGCTTTGGTAAAGGCGCTAACCGTCGTTTACGTGCAGCTCAATTAGTACCGGGTGTATTCTACGGACAAAATGGCGAAAACATTTCTTTACAAATGGAAAAAAACCCACTTGCTAAAGTATATAACAACGTTCGCCGTACAACAGTTTTCAACTTAGTTGTCGAAGGTAAAGAATATCCAGTAATCGTATGGGATGTACAATACCACCCAACAAAATTACACATCACTCACATCGATTTCTACGGTGTAGATTTAAATAAAGAAGTACAAATCACAGTTCCTGTTGAATTTGTAGGTGTTTCACGCGGTGCTAAAGCCGGTGGTAAATTAGAAACTTACCGTGAAGAAATGCGTATCTCTGCTAAACCACAAGATATGCCTGCGAAAATCAAAATTGATATCTCAGAACTTGATCTTAACAAAACAATCCGTGCTGACAATGTTGAACTTCCTGAAGGCGCACGCGTTGTTTACAAATCAAACTACGCTCTTATTTCTTGCTTAGATCCACAAGGTCTTGCTGCGAAAGAAGACGCTGAGTAAGATTAGCGGCTAGATAAAAATTATAGGGGAAATTGTCGAAAGACACTTTCCCCTTTTGCGTTTTATAAACCACAAGAAAGTGTTTGAACACAAAGAAGTGTACGTATGAAAATATCATATACTCATAAACCAAAAGGTATAATTTTTGATTGTGATGGCGTTATTATCGACTCTTTTGATTCTAATACCCATTTTTACAACTCGCTTCGACGTGCAGTAGGCTTGCCTAATATGACTGATGAACAAAGACTACAAGTTCATCAAATGACCGGTGCAGAAGCACTTCAACTCGTTATTCCCCCTTCCCTAAAAGAGCTTGCCGCAGATGCCTATAAAAAAATAGACTATGTTCGCGATATAACACCAACTCTTGTAATCAATGAAGGGATAGTTAGCTTACTTGAGTATTGTAAATCTCAAAATATTCCAACAGGGATTCATACAAATAGAATTATCGCAATGGAAGAAATTTTAGAGATGAACAATCTCACCCAATATTTTACGCCGGTTATGACACCAGCTATTCTTCCGGCTAAGCCAGATCCGATTGGAGCATTATCAATATGCAAAACATGGGGAATTAACCCAGAAGATGCTCTTTTTATCGGTGATTCAAATAATGATAGAAAAACAGCATTAGCAGCAAACATCCCATTCTTAGGTTTTAAAAATTCAGAGCTGGAAGTGCCTAATAAAGCTGAATCTTTTATGGAAGTTGAAACTTGGCTTAAAAGTGTTTCAGAATAATAATTTATAATGTGCTAAAAAATGCTTTACAAAGTTCAATAATTAGGCTAATTCTGACTCAATTCACAGGATGACTTGGTTGCATTAGATATAACAGCAATAAATGATTTAGTTTTGGAGGTTATTATGGAAGCTCAAGATTTACATTATTTTACAAAACTCCTGAATACAATGCTCGAAGAGGCACAACAAAAAGGTGACTCTACAATCGAAGATTTAAACGGAAATGCAGAAATGTTTGCTGACCCAGCAGATAGAGCAACAGCAGAATCTGATCGAGCTTTTACCCTACGTATTAGAGATAGAGAGCGCCGCCTTATTCGCAAAATCAATGAAGCATTACAAAGAATTGATGAAGGCAGATATGGCGAGTGTGAAGAATGTGGTGAAGACATTGGTGTTGCTAGACTAAAAGCTAGACCTGTTACAACACTCTGTATAAACTGCAAAAGTAGACAAGAAGAAGGCGAAGATATCTCCGGTTCGTAAGTCTAAATGAACAAAGTTTTAATTTTAAACAGTTCTCCTCGTAAAGGGGGGAACTGTATGCAAGTTTCAAAAACAATTCAAGAATTGTTACCCTCTGCTCCTGTGCTTTCTCTCTATGACTACGAGATTCAGCCTTGTATTGATTGCGGATATTGTGCAAAAAATATAGGGCTCTGCTCACTTGACTCAAGCGATACTTATTCAATTCTTCTTGAAAAGTGTTTGTCATACAAAAAAACTATTATTGTCACGCCTATTTATTTTTATCATGCACCTGCACAGCTTAAGGCTTTTATTGATAGAAGCCAAAGATTTTGGAATAAAGAAAGAAAAATAAATAAAAATCTTCATGCTATTTATATAGCGGCAAGAACTAAAGGCGAAAAACTATCGCAAGGGCTGGAGCTTAGTCTTAAATATTTTGCCCCTATGATAGATGCAGAACTTAAAGAAAGTATTTGCCTTTATGGTTTAGAAAGCCAAAATGATTTTCTAAGTTCAAAAGATTCTCAAGAAAAAGTTTCACATTTTATTTCAGAAATATGTTTATAGATTTTATTAATTCACTTAAAATTACGGCACATAATATTCTTAATGAGAAAAAGTGCATCTATTGTGAAAAAATATATTCTGAAAACAGCAAATACTACGGGCTTTGCTCCGAATGTGCTGACTTAATAAATCCACGTAAAAAAGGGTATTGTTCTACTTGCGGTAATATTTTTCTAGACGAAGATTCACTCATTACTGAAAACTGCGAAAAGTGTATAGAAAATCCACCACTTTGGAGTCAATTAAAGTTTTTTGGAATTTATGATGAAATGCTTCAAGAGATAATAATTCAAGCAAAATTTAATGATAATCTTATTTATCATTATACTCTTGCAGATATTATCAGAGAGAAAGTGTTAGAGTTTCCAACTTTTGATTATCTTATTCCTATTCCGATTCATCAAAAAAGATTGCTGAAAAGAGGGTATAATCAATGCTTAGAAATTGTAAAATATATTAATAAAAAAGATAAAATTCCATACTCAGCAGAAATTCTAAAGAAAATAAAACATACAGAAGCACAATCAAATTTACACCGTGAGCAGAGAATAAAAAATCTTGATAATGCATTTTGGGCAGATTTAACACTTTGTAAAGGTAAAACTTTTCTATTGTTAGATGATGTTTCTACTACAGGAACAACTCTTCACGAAGCAACAAAGACACTTCTTAATGCCGGAGCAGTAAAAGTCTATGTTGTCTATATTGCCGGAACTCCACTAGCAGATAAAAAAGATTAGCCAAGTTCCGAAAAGAAGTAATTGTGTAGTAAGTTGTGCGGCACTACCCATATCTTTAGCTTTTTTTGAAAGATCATGAAAGTCGAGTGAAATTCTGTCAACAACGTTTTCAACAGCACTATTTATAAGTTCAACCACAATGCAAAGAATAGCTGGTATAAGAAGCAAAATTTTTTCAGAAAATGTATTGCCAAAGTAAAGAGCAGAAGGAATAGCAAGAAGATTTATTAGAATAATTTGCCTAAAAGCTTCTTCATCACTCCATGCAGAAATATATCCATCTTTTGAATACATAAGAGCGTTTACTAAACGTTTTATTCCGGAAGTGCCTTTGAAGCTATTTCTGGTTGAACTCTTCATAATAAGATTCTCTTAGTTAGTATTGACAGCATAAATCCATGCAAAGATAAAGATATCAATAGTTAATAAAGTAAGGAATGCACCTATTATTTTAGGTCTTACAGGGTAGTCTTTAAGAATATTCGCAATAGGTAAACCAACAAGTACACCACAAATAAGCCCTAGTATATGAGATAGATAGTCTGTTCTTTCTCCACCTGTTCCAAGCATAGCTAATAAACCCATAGCAGCAGCAAGAGGGACTAGTACATATATTTTTTTTCTATGTGTATCACGAATCATCATATCAGCGCAAGCAACACCTAAGAAAGCAAATAAAGCTGTAGAAAATCCAACGGCTGAATATGTGATAGGTCGAATGAACACGGAAATTTCATTTGCAATAATTGCGGCAAGCACACCACTAAAAAGCGCAATTCCAATTCCAAGTCGTCGAGCAAGTACAGTAAGGAAAAGTCCGCCAAATAGGAAATTGCTGAAAAGATGACCTAAATCTGCATGTAATGTTAATGCAGTAATAGAACGCCAATGCTCTGAAAAATTACGTACTCTTTCCGCACTTAATTTTCCTAACTCAAGCCAATAATCAGAGGATTGAAGAAGTTCTTGAGGAATTGAGAGTAAGCCGAATCTATAAAAATGGAATGCAATAAGTAAGAGTAAAATCAAAAATGCATATCTTGCACTTGAGTGTAGATTATGATGTACAAAAGGTCGTTTCAAATTTTCTTGAGTATAAAGGTAGAGTTCTTGACGTGCTTTTTTTTCATACATTGCAGGAACAAAGATTCTAGCTTGAGTCATTTTTTTATTAAGCTTTGTACGTTCATATTCGACAAAATGTGGAATTGAACGAGCAGATAAAACTAATGACCATACTTTTATAGTATTTTTTAAATGTATAGAAGTTTTTATTCCACCTAATGGGCTTTGTTCGAGTAAATTATCATCAATAGCTCTCCAAGATTTATGATTGTCTTGCGAGCGAGTAATTATGCGAGAAACTTGTAATTTATTTTTCATAAGTATATTTAATTTTAGCTGTTTTGTGTGGCTGAAAGAATTTGATTTTGAATAAATTGAGCCAAAGGTTGAGATGTATTTTTTAACGGAACTTCCGCTCTTGCCATGTGTGGATGACCACCTGCAGAACCATAATCACTGAAAGCTTGTGCGGCAAGCGCACCTAAATCGCAGTCAGCACACCCTCTAAATATTACAATAAGGGTATCATTGTATGTGCCGCTTACAGCCACCCATTTAAAGCCATGAACTTTTTGAAAAAAGTCTGCTACAACAACAAGCAAATCTGGGTTTTGCACAATTCCAATAAAAGAAAGATATCCATCGGCACAGCTTGATAAACTCTCAATTCCTTGTGCGAAATATGGTAACCACTCAGGGAGGTATTCACTTCTGAGAATACGCATAAGAGTAGAATGATCAGCATGTGCATTAAGTGTTTGATATGCTCTAAAATCTAAACTACTTGCACTTGTTCCAAAAGAATGAGTATCAGTTCTAATTGCGTATTGAAGAGCAGTGGCAAGTTTTTTTCCTATTGAAACTTTTGCACTTATTAAAAGTTCAGTGAAAAAAGAGGCACAAGCTCCAAGTTCAGGAAAAATAAAGGAAAGACTAGGGGGGGTGCTATTTGTGTCTATTAAATTTGAAATAGATTGAATATTAGTACGTTCAGGATGATGATCAATCACTAAATCAAAAGGAATACCTTCAAACTGAACGTTATGGTGTGGTTGAGAATCAACAATAGCAAACTTCTGAAATTTGGAAATATATTCTTTTTCCCATTTAAACATTTTTATCCCGAGTAACCTTATCATAGTAAGATTGTCGGGGCGTTTTATTTCATTAATATGAGAGATAGAAACATCTTTAACTTTTTTCTTGATGATACGCTTAAGCGAAAGAGCGCAAGCCATGGCATCAGGGTCAGCGTTGATAAGAATTACCCAATTATCGTTAGAATCTAGGATAGTATCAATTTGACTCAAAACATCTTGATAATCCGGAAGATGTGCCATGACTTGCCTCTTGTTTTAGATTATATTTGTAAAGCAGTGAAGTCAGCAAGAATTGAGAGTGGTTTTTGCACTGTATACAATAAGTTCAAACGATTTTGACGAATGCCTTCATCATCTGCCATCACCATAGTTGAATCGAAGAAGGAGTCAATCACCGGTGACATTTGAGCGAGAAGTTCAAAACATTTTGCAAAGTCTTGAGCTTGATATGCAGTTGCAAAGTCATTTTTGTAAGTGTCAATTTTAGCAAAGAAAGCTTTTTCGGCATCATTTTCAAAAAGAGCAGAATTGATTTCTTCAGTAAGAGTATAATTAACAGCTTGTTTACGAATGATATTAGTAATACGTTTAAAGCTTTGCACTGTAGGAATATATTTTTCATGTTCGGCAAAAGCTTTGATTGCTATTAATCTTTGAGCTATTTCGTACATTGATGTACGAGTAGCAATATTCATTACAGAATCAACAACTTGTGGATCGTTTCCTTCAGTAAGAAGTAAGTTTTTCACTCTTGCATCATAGAAATCTATAAGTTTTTCTATAGCTTCTTTCTTTTCAAGTTTCCATTTGATATCTTCTGCGTAGAAAGAGTAAGCAATATCAAAGATTTCAACTATATCTAACTGCCAGCCTTTATCACGAAGAATACGAGCTATACTGATAGCATTTCTACGAAGAGCATAAGGGTCGGCAGTACCTGTTGGAATGCTGTTTAATCCGAAAAGACCTACAAGGGTATCCGCTTTATCACAAAGAGAAAGAAGAGCTGCATAGTCATTAGACGGAACACTTGTTTCAGGGCCGGCCGGAAGATAATGTTCACGAATAGCAGCGCCAAGTTCAGGTTTTTCTAGTTTATCTGCGTAGATACCACCCATAATACCTTGAAGAGTATCAAACTCACCAACCATAGCACTTACTAAATCAGCTTTTGCACAACGCCCTGCTTCAGCAGCAAGGGTAGCATCAAGATTAAGTTTTCCTGCAAGAGCTTCCATGAGTTTTTCTAGTCTGCGAGATTTATCGCCCATACTTCCGAGAGGACCTAAGAAGATAACTTTATCAAGCTTGTCAAGCCATGTATTAAATTCAGTTGTTGATATAGTTGCATTATCAGTTTTCCAGAAGAATCGAGCATCTTCTAGTCTAGCACGTAGAACTTTTTCCCAGCCGCCTTTTACAATTGCGCTATCTTTTGGGTGAAGATTTAAAACTGTAAGGAAGTGAGGAAGAAGTTTTTTATCGCTATCTTCAACACCAAAACTTTTTTGATGAGACTCCATACTAGTAAGTAAAACTTCACGCGGGAGTTCTAAGAAAGATTTGTCGAAGTCACCCAGTAAAGGTACAGGGCACTCTACAAGACCTTTAACTTCATCAAGTAAAGAATCTTTCCAAAGAATTGTTCCACTATTATATGATACAATTTCATTTGCTTTTTTTACAATGATTTCTTTTCTTTCGTTTGCATCAAGTACAACAGATTGACCTTCAATCACTTTGAAATAATTTTGTGCTTTTGAAACTTCAACATTTGCTTCACCGTGAATACGATGACCGCAAGTTGTATTAGAACTATTAATTTCTCCAACAGAGAATTTAACAATACTATCATCTAAAAGCGCTAGAATCCAGTGAATCGGGCGAGCATAAGCTAAAGAATAGTTGTGCCAACGCATTTTCTTAGGAAAAGGTAATGCTAATATAATTTGAGGGCAGATAGTTTCTAAAATTTCAGAAGCTAATTTTCCGCCAACTTGTTTTTTTACAGCAATATAAGTACCTTTTTCTGTATCAGTAAGGAAAATTTCTTCTTCGCTTACTTTATGTCCACGAGCAAAGCCTTGTGCTGCTTTTGAAAGAGAACCATCTTCAGCATAAGCAATTTTTTTAGCAGGTCCTAAAAAGATTTCTTCTTTTACTTCTTGTTTTTCAGCAAGATTTTTTATGTAGATTGTAGCACGGCGTGGTGTTGCATAAGTTGTTATTTCATCAAATGAAAGACCTTCTTCGTTAAGAGCTGAGGTAAATCTGGCAAAAAGTTCTTTCTGTGTATTATCGAGAAAACGAGCAGGAATTTCTTCTGTTCCTATTTCCATTATAAAGTCTGACATACTTTTTCCTTTTATTTCTTAAGCATTGGATAGCCAAGCTCTTCACGTTGATTTGCATAAAGTCTTGCAATTTGAGCCGCTAATGTACGAACTCTACCAATATATCCGGCACGCTCTGTGATTGAAATAGCACCTCTTGCATCTAGAAGATTGAAGGTGTGTGAGCTTTTTAATAGATAGTCATAAGCCGGCATAACCAAGCCTTTTTCTGCTAAAACTAAGCATTCTTTTTCATAATCGTTGAAGTGTTGAAGGTGCATGTTAGCATCGCTTACTTCAAAGTTGTAGGTAGATTGCTCAATTTCATTTTGCAAGTAAATTTCACCATAGCTTACATTTTCATTCCACATGATATCGTAAACAGAATCAACGCCTTGAAGATACATTACAAGCCTTTCAAGACCATATGTAAGTTCAACGGTGATAGGGTCTAAGTCAATACCGCCTATTTGTTGGAAATAAGTGAATTGTGTTACTTCCATACCGTTTAGCCAAACTTCCCAACCAAGTCCCCATGCGCCAAGTGTTGGAGATTCCCAATCGTCTTCAACAAAGCGGATATCATGTTCAGCTGAATCAAGCCCTAGAGCTTTTAAGCTTTCAAGATATAAATCTTGTATATCCAAAGGAGCCGGTTTTAATATAGCTTGAAACTGGAAATAGTGTTGTAATCTATTAGGGTTTTCACCGTAGCGACCATCAGTCGGTCTTCTTGAAGGTTCTACATATGCAGCCTTCCAAGGTTCTGGTCCTATAACTCTCAAAAATGTTGAGTGGTTGAAAGTTCCTGCGCCACACTCTAAATCCATTGGTTGCACTACGAGACAGCCTTGATCTGACCAAAACTTCTGTAATGTAAAAATAACGTCTTGAAAGTACATATATTTCCTCTTATTTAAAACTATGGTAAAAGTCATTAATAATACAATACAGATTATTAACAGATTTTTTAACAAACTTCAAGCATTGGAAAGGGTAGTTTTGTTTTTAAAGTAACTTATACGCCGTGATTATGACAAAGAACTCTTAAAAATTTTTCATATAATATTGACATTTTTCTCTATCCATACGAAAGTGTGAAAAAAAGGAGAACTATTATGCCATTTGTTAATATAAAAATCACAAAAGAAGGCGCTACAGCAGAGCAAAAAGCTGAGCTTATTAAAGGTACAACCCAACTTCTTGCTGATGTATTAGGGAAAAATCCGGCAACAACATTCGTTGTTATCGAAGAAGTTGATACCGATAATTGGGGAGTTGGTGGCGAAAGCGTGACTGAACTTCGTAAAAAATCATAATCTCTATATTAAAAAATAAAATAAATTTAAATAGGTGCAGAAATGGAACAGAAGAAAGGTGTAAGAAATTGGCTGATACTATCGTTAATACTATGTTTTATAAGTATGGCTGGAACATACGTTATTCAGTCGGACTATAATTCAGTTGATATTAAAGATATTCGAGTAGAAACTCCACTTGGTAGACAAATTTCATTCCTGCTTTTTGTTCCTGAAAATGCAAGCAAAGAAAATCCGGCACCGGCAATTGTGACAAGTCACGGTTGGTACAATAACAGAGAAATGCAAGACCTAAACTATGTAGAGCTTGCAAGACGTGGTTATGTAGTTGCATCAATAGATATGTATGGTCATGGTAATTCCGATCCTCTTCCGGTTGGTGAAGAAGCTGTTCAAGGTACAGGAATGTATGACGTTGTTGAGTTTATGGCAACTCTTCCTTATGTTGATAAAAGTGAAATCGGTGTAACAGGGCACTCAAATGGTGCAAGAGCTGCGAATTTCTCAGTTGATATTGATAATAAAAGAGAAACTCCACTTATTAAATCTGTTCTCTTAATTGCGAATGATGCTAATTATGTTGATGCAGATAAAAATTTCTACAATAAATACGGTAATAGAGATGTTGGTATTGTAGCTGCGCTTTATGATGAATTTTTCTTCCGTGTTTATGGTGAAGATGGAAGTGTTACTGCTCCACGTGATTATATAAATCAAGCAACAGCGCAATCTTTCTTAAATTTTGGTAAAGATCCTTCTGATTCAACCAGTGTTAAAAAAGATAGCTATATTTTCTATAAAGAGGAAGTTGATGGGCGTGAGGCTATTCGTGTAATTTTCAATCCGAATCAAATTCACCCTTGGAATCACGTTTCAGCTGATGTTGTAAAATCTACACTTGATTTCTTTGAAATGTCACTCCCTGCACCAAAATCTTTGGCATCTGATAATCAAGTATGGCAGATTAAACTTGCTTTCAATACTTTAGGACTTTTAGGTTTTGCGATGTTTGTAACAGCGTTTACAAAAGTAATGCTCAGAACATCTTTCTTTAGTTCTTTATTATCTAAAGGAAAAGTTGAAGCTTTACCTAATCCGGGTAAAGGTGGATACTTATGGTTTGTTGCATCGCTAATACTTTCTGTAATTTTCTCAGCAGTGTGCTATGTGTACTTGTTCTCTTTCACTAGAACATTGAATCTTACAAATATGCCTTACCCTTTTATGATGCAAAGCCCTGTATTATTTATAGGATTATGGTCAGTACTTTGTGCCGTATTTACGCTTGTACTCGTGTTTATTGGTTCAAAAATAGGTAAGGCACCTATTTCATTAAGAGAAAGAGGGGTATCAATTGGTATTGGCTCACTCTTGAAAAGCTTGCTTTTAGCAATCTTTGTTGTTCTTTGTGCATTCGGACTTGTGTTTGCTGCGGATATCTTCTTCAAAGCAGATTTTAGATTCTGGGTATTGCCATTAAAGGCTTTTACAGCGGATAAATTCTATCCAATTTTAATCTATTTGCCTTTTTTCCTTGTTTTCTATATTATCAACTCACTCGCGGTAAACTGCTTTAACTATATTAAAGGTTTGCCTGAGATTGTGAACGTTATTTTACTTGCTATTGTAAACGGGCTTTCTTCTGCTCTGCTTATCTTTACTCAGTACTCACGATTCTTGCAAGATGGAAGAGCTCCTTTTGAAATTATGTTCGGAACTGTGAGCTTTAATATTATAGGAATTTGGTTGTTCCCAATTCTTATTTATCTGCCGCTTGCAGTATTTTTCATGCGTTCTATATTCAAAGATACAAAAAATCCTTATCTTGGAGCAATGATATTTGCTTTAATCGTAACAATAGTTTCTTGTACTAACACTCTAACCTATACATTATAAAAATATGCATACAATTAATATTAAATATCCTGATAATTCACATTCAGTTGTAATGTCGAATAGTTCACCAATCTGCTTTATTGCAGGTCCTTGTGCTATGGAAAGCAGACAACATACAATCGAATGTGCGCGCTTTTTGCGTGAAGTATTTGAAAAAGCTGAGATTCCTTTTATATTCAAATCAAGCTTTGATAAAGCAAACAGAACTTCTTTAGCCGGCTACCGTGGTGTTGGAATGGAAGAAGGGCTTGATATTTTATCAGAAGTACGTGAAACAGTTGGAGTTCCTGTACTTACTGATGTTCATAGCCCTGAACAAGCTGAACCGGTAGCAAAAGTTGTAGATATGTTACAAACTCCGGCTTTTCTCTGTAGACAAACAGATTTTATTCAAGCTGTTGCGGCTACAAATAAACCTGTAAATATCAAAAAAGGTCAGTTCTTAGCTCCAAATGATATGGCACAGGTAGCGAAAAAAGCTTTAGCAACCGGCAATAAAGATATTGCTTTATGTGAACGTGGAGCAAGTTTTGGCTATCATAATCTTGTAGTTGACTATCGTAGCTTTCCAATTATGGCAGCAACCGGTCAACCGGTAATTTTTGATGCTACACATTCTGTTCAGCTTCCGTCAGCTTCCGGCGGTTCATCTTCAGGTCAGAGAGAATTTGTTCCACCTCTAGCAAGAGCAGCTGTTGCGTGCGGAGTAGCAGGTTTATTTATGGAAACTCATCCGAATCCGGATTCAGCCCCATGTGACGGACCTAATATGATACCTTTTAATGAGTTGCTTTCTCTTCTTCTTCAACTAAAAGAGATAGATAAGATTGTAAAAGGGTACTAAACAGTAAAAAATTAAAGAAAAGTATCACACTCCTTATTATAGAAAAATAAATGCCTTGTTGAAATCGTCTATGACTGTTTTACTAATGGAGTGTAATAAGTTTTTATATTTAGGCGATCAGAGGGAGTAAATCCTTTTGGTCGCCAAAAACATTAAAGAGAGGTAAAATATGCAAGAAAAGATGGAATTTCGGTCTTTTATAGCTTTGTTAATACTGGTAAGTATATTTTTCATAATGTTGTTGGCTCCATTTTTCGGTGTTATATTTTGGGCGGTAGCTATTGGAATTGTATTTGCTCCTATAAATAAGATACTTCTTGAGAAAACAAAGAGAGAAAATTTATCAGCTCTTTGTACTCTTTTAATTTGTATATTAATAGTAGTGCTACCGTTTTTATTTGTATTAAACTCGTTTATAGGGCAAGGAGTCCTCTTATTTGACGGACTTCAGTCCGGTGAAATTAATGTTGATAAATATGTGGAGCAGGTGAGAGTAGCTTTTCCTGTTATTCAAGAAAGTTTAGCGAAAGTTGGCTTTGATCTCACAGATTTAGAAGCAAAAATAGGCGAGGCAGTTGTATTTGTCAGCAGGTTTATAGCTCAGCAGTCAGTGGCAATCGGTCAAGGAACACTAACTTTTATCGCTGAAATAGGTATGCTTTTATATGTGGCTTTCTTTATAATAAGAGATAGTGATACATTAGTAAGATATCTTCACCTTGCTTTACCGCTTGGCGATGAAAGAGAAGCTATGTTTTTTAAGAAATTTTCAGAAGTAACACGAGCTACAATTAAAGGAAGTTTTGTGGTTGCAGTTGTTCAAGGTTTCTTGGGCGGTGTAATCTTTGCTATACTTGGAATTCCGGGCGTATTCCTTTGGGGTGTTGCTATGGTATTCTTATCACTTGTACCGATGATAGGTTCTGCACTTATATGGGGGCCTGTAGCACTTTATCTTATGGCAACAGGGGATATTTTATCGGGTACAATACTTATAGCTTTTGGGGTTGGAGTAATTGGACTTGTGGATAATATTCTTCGTCCTTTACTTGTAGGGCGTGATACAAATCTTCCTGATTACCTTGTGCTTCTTTCAACGCTTGGCGGTTTTTCAATGGCAGGAATGAATGGTTTTGTTATAGGGCCACTTATTGCAACTCTTTTTGTTACAAGTTGGGATATTTTTATAAGAGAATTTAATATGGAAAAGCGCATAGGCTCCGATATTTAATTGCCAAAAAATAGACTTGTTTAAAAAATGAAAGTTGTCTATATTCTTTTTTAGAAAAAATAATCTTTATACTTAATAATAAGGAAGTATTATGTCATTAAAGCAAACACCACTTCACCAGTGGCATGTGGAGCAAAAAGCAAAAATGGGCGAATTTGCAGGCTGGGATATGCCTATTCAATACGCCGGAATTATTGCTGAGCACACCCATACACGCACAAAAGCATCTGTTTTTGATATTTGCCACATGGCGCAATTTGTAGTGAAAGAAGCTGGCGCTACTGAAGCTCTTGCAAAAACTTTTTCACATAATTTTGCTACTTTACAAGTTGGAAAATGTCGTTATGGTTTTCTCCTTACAGAAGAGGGAACAGTGCTGGACGATCTTATTGTTTATCGCCTTGGTGACGAACATTATCTTATCGTTGTAAATGCAGGCTGTGCTGAATCTGACTATAATACAATTAAAGAGCGTATTGCACCAATTAAAATTGAAGATGTAACACCTCTTTTTGGTAAAGTTGATCTTCAAGGTCCTTTAGCATGTAAAGTATTAGAAGAAGTTACAGGACAAAATTTCCACGATTTAGGCTATTTCTCATTCCGCTCTGTTGACTGGAATGGCGCTCAACTTCTTGTAAGCCGTACAGGCTATACAGGTGAACTTGGGTATGAACTTTATCCTCCTCGTCAGATGACCCAAAAACTTTGGGACGATCTTCTTGCTCATGCAGATGTTGAGCCGGCAGGTCTTGGTGCGCGCGATACTCTTCGCCTTGAAGCAGGTCTACCACTTTACGGGCATGAGCTTGACACTGAACATACTCCAACCGAAGCCGGAATGGGTATGATGCTAAAATCAGAAGCTGACTATATTGGTAAAGAAAAAGCACTTGCAGAGCCAAAAGAAGTTCTTCTTGCGCTACAAGCTGAAGGTAAAAGATCAGCTAGAAATGGTGATGCAGTAGCACTTGCAAGTAATCCTGATGAAGTAATAGGAAAAGTTATGTCCGGTTCATATGCACCATCAGTAAACGCAAGCCTTGCTTTTGCTTATGTAAAAGCTGAATATAAAGAGGAAACAGATTTCATTTTGAAAGCTGCCAGAACAAATATTAACGCACAAAAAGTCGCGCTACCTTTCTATAAAGAAGGTACAGCACGCATTAAATTATAGGAGTATACCACAATGAGTACTAAACTTTTTGCAGACAGCCACGAATGGATTGCTATCGAAGACGGAATTGCAACAATCGGAATCAGTGATTTCGCTCAAGCAGAATTAGGTGATATCACTTATATCGACCTTCCGGCTGTTGGCGACACACTTACAAAAGGAAAAGAATTTGCTGCTGTTGAATCAGTAAAAGCTGCTTCTGATATCTACTCACCGGTAGATGGCGAAGTTGTTGAAATCAACGAAGCTTTAGACGCTACCCCAGAAATCGTAAACGGTTCACCTTACGTAGACGGCTGGCTTATCAAAGTTAAAACATCATCTACTCCTGAAGGGTTACTTTCAGAAGAAGAATACAACGCTAAATATTCTAAATAGTATATAAAGCAAAGTTTTTTACGAGAGGGGGAAAGTACATTTTAAAACAAAATGTACTTTCCCCCTCTTTGTATTTTATATTTCTAGGGTGTGTTTCTAAGTTCATTTTTTTGCGTTTTTGACTTTTTTTAGTCTGGCTCAAAGACGATTTTTTATTCAGTTTATGTATACTTTTATACACTTAGTTAAAATTTCCACAAAATTTCTGAATTTAGAAACACATCCTAAATAAAATAATTTGAAGACACTATCTAATCTATATAACCTTCATCAACTAGCAAATCAACTCCTCCGGCGGCATTGCGTGCAAGTTCATCACATCGTTCATTCTGCGGATGCCCTGCATGTCCTTTAACCCATTTAAAATCAACTGTATGTTTGAGTAACTGAGAATGGAGTAATATCCAAAGGTCTTTATTTTTTACATCTTTTTTATTGGCAGTTTTCCAACCGTTTTTTTGCCAATTCTTTAGCCAATGTTCTTTAATGGCTTTTGTAACATATTGAGAATCAGTGTAAACATCTGCAATACAAGGCTCTTTAAGAGATTGTAAAGCGCAAATTACTCCTAATAGTTCCATTCTATTATTCGTAGTGCGCGTGTAACCTTGAGACAATTCTTTTTCTGTTCCATTGTATTCTAGAACAACTCCATATCCGCCTTTTCCCGGATTGCCTAAAGATGAACCATCTGTATAGATGTTAACTCGTTTTCTAGTAGTCATTATTTATCCTTATTGGTCTTGTGTTCTAAAATTTCGCTTGTAACTTTATCAGTGTTTGAGGCAGATAGATTATCTTTATCATTGAAAGAAATCTTTTTTGGGTCGCCAAAGAGATTATATTCAATAAATTCTGTAGG
>CAYJEN010000023.1:3636-23651 GCA_964369185.1 uncultured Desulfovibrionaceae bacterium | reverse complement strand
TTTTTCTCTCGTTCCTCGATAAAAAGGAAAGCGATTTACAAAAAATTATTACCGTCGATTCCTGAAAAATCCTGACTTACTTTTCTTATTAAGAATATAATACTTCAAATTATGCCCTTTCTTTAAGTTTGTATTAACAAATAAAAAGAAAGGGCATTTTTTAAAGAAAGATATATTTTTAAAAAAGTATCTAGCTTGTGTTTCTAAATTCAAGACCTCTGCATAATTACATATGAGAAAAATATTTAAATTTTGTAATTTTTTTCTTGACTGTAAAAATTCATGTGTCTAATATAACTTTTTTTGACTCATGTGAAAGCAGAGGTCGATGACTTTTTGAGGGGGAATTGAGATGAATGGTGCAATTTTACTAGCAATCGCAGGTGTTATACTTTTGGTTGCTTACTTTGTGTATGGCTCTTATCTTGAAAGAGTTTGGGGAGTTGATAAAAATAGAACAACTCCGGCACATGATTTAAAAGATGGTGTTGACTATGTTCCGGCATCAAAAGCGGTTTTATTTGGTCACCAATTTGCGTCTATTGCTGGTGCAGGCCCGATTAACGGACCTATCATCGCAGCGATGTTTGGTTGGTTACCTGTATTACTTTGGATTTTAATTGGTGGTATTTTCTTTGGTGCGGTGCAGGATTTTGCATCTATGTATGCATCAGTAAGAAACGAAGGTAAAACTATCAGTGTTTTAATTGAAAAATATATTGGTAGAGCCGGCAAGGTATTTTTCCTTTTATTTATTTGGCTTTTCTGTATTCTTGTTATTGCAGCATTTGCTGATATCGTAGCGGGAACATTCAACGGATTTGTTAATGGTGAAACAAATGTTGCTGGTGCAGCAACAGCAAGTACATCTATTATATTTATTGTATTCGCTGTGTTACTTGGTGTTCTATTCAGAAAATCGAATTTTAGTTCATTAATGCAATGTGTTATAGCAATCAGCGTTTTAGTTGTTGCACTTTACATTGGTATTTCAAGCCCAATTTTTGCTGATAAATCTACTTGGTTAGTATTTACATTCGTATATATTTTCGTAGCATCAGTTCTTCCTGTTTGGTTACTATTGCAACCGCGTGACTTCTTGAACTCATTCCTCTTACTTGCAATGTTACTTGCTGCTTTTGTTGGCGTGTTAGTTGCTCAACCTGCTATGAACCTGCCTGTATTTACAGGCGTTATTGTTAAGGGGCAATATATATTCCCAATGCTTTTTGTTACTGTTGCTTGTGGTGCTATTTCCGGATTCCATGCATTGGTATCATCAGGAACATCATCAAAACAAGTAGGCAATGAAAAAGATATGAAACTTATCAGCTTTGGTGGTATGTTACTTGAATCATTCCTAGCAGTTATTGCTCTTGTTTGTGTTGGCGCGCTTGCTACATCAACATCAATGCCACAAGGAACACCTCCTGTAGTATTTGCTAATGCACTTGCAGGCTTCTTAGCTCAAGTAGGCTTACCGACTGATACAGTATTTACACTTATCACTCTTGCAATTTCAGCATTTGCGCTCACTTCACTTGATTCAGTTGCACGTATCGGTAGACTTGCATTCCAAGAATTATTCCATAGTGAAGAAGGTTTATTCCGCATATTAAGTTCTAACTTCTTTGCAACTTTCATCACATTAGCTCTTGGACTTGCGCTTACACTTGGTGGATATCAAAGCATTTGGCCTTTATTCGGTTCAGCAAACCAGCTTCTTGCTGCGCTTGCACTTATAGCTCTTTCAGTATTCTTAGAAAAAACCGGTAAGAAGAACTTCATGTTAGGTATTCCAATGTATGCAATGTTACTTATTACTGTAACATCATTAGGTATGCTTATCTATTCAAATATTATGAAGCTCTCAGCCGGCACAGCAACTTTTGCTACAAACGGCTTACAGTTAGTTTTTGCTATCTTACTTTTAGCATTGGGCGCAATTGTTGCAAAACAAAGCCTTAGCACTAAAAAATAAACAGTAATTTCTAAAGTTTCTATAAGGGCGCTTATCATTTATTATGGTAAGTGCCCTTTTTTATTTTTGATTTGTACAAGAGTAAAAAAATATGCTAATAATCTTTTCTTGCAAATGGGGGGGAATACTGATATAAGAGGAAATATTTTTGAATAGATGGAGTTTTTATGCGTGATTTTGAAGTAGTAATCGGATTGGAAGTACACGTTCAACTTGCAACAAAGACTAAACTTTTCTGCTCTTGCCCAAGATCTTTCGGGCATGATGCAAATACTTTGGTATGTGAAATCTGTGCTGGTATGCCGGGTGTGTTACCTAGCCCAAACAAGCAGGCGATTGAATTTGCAGTAAAAATGGGTCTTGCAACTAACTGTACAATAAATAATAATTCATATTTTGCACGTAAAAACTATTTTTATCCTGACTTACCAAGCGGTTATCAAATTTCTCAATTTGAAGCACCAATTTGTACAGAAGGATTTTTAGAAGTAGAAACATCTAAAGGCAAGAAAAAACTCGGTATTACTAGAATTCACTTAGAAAATGATGCCGGAAAAAATATCCACTCACAAATTGAACCAAAAAGCTTTGTTGACCTTAATAGAGCTGGTACTCCACTTTGCGAAGTTGTAAGTGAACCGGATATGAGATCACCTGAAGAAGCTTTGGCGTATTTGAAATCTCTATACTCTATTGTTGTTGGTCTAGGGCTTTGCGATGGTAACATGGAAGAAGGAAACTTCCGCTGTGATGCTAATATTTCTTTGCGCCCATTTGGTCAAGAAGAGTTCGGAACTCGTACTGAATTAAAAAACCTCAACTCTTTCAAAAACATACAAAAAGCAATTGAATGCGAAATTGAAAGACAAGAAGATATACTACTTGACGGCGGAACTATCACTCAAGAAACTCGTTTGTATGATGTAGATAAAAACCGTACACTTAGCATGCGTAGCAAAGAAGAAGCTCAAGATTATAGATATTTCCCTGATCCTGACTTACTTCCACTCACAATAAATGAAGAAGATTTGGCGTACTGGATTGCAAATCAAGAAGAACTTCCAGCTGATTGTAAAGTTCGCTATATGAATGATTACAAATTAATAGAAGCAGACGCTGAAAGACTATCATCAGATAAAAACTTAAAAGTATTGTTTGAAGAGTCTTTAAAGTTACATAATAATCCTAAAAGATTAGCGAACTTTATTCAAGGTATGCTTATGCGTGAATTAAATAACCGTGAACTTCAAACATCACAAATCCCTATGAGCGTAAAAGCATTTGCTGAACTCGCTAAAATAGTTGATGATGATATGATTTCCTCAACAATCGCAAATGATATTTTCCCAGTTATATTTGATCAAAATATCATGCCAAAACAATATGTTGAAGAAAAAGGACTTGTACAAGTCTCTGATACTTCTGAAATTGATGCCGTACTTTTAGAAGTTATGGAAGCAAATCCGAAAGAAGTTGAAGAATACAAGGGCGGTAAAACAAAGCTGCAAGGTTTCTTTGTTGGGCAAGTAATGAAAAAAATGGCAGGAAAAGCGAATCCTGCACTCGTAAACAAAGCACTTGCACGCCTCATGCAAGGATAGGTTAGATGGATATAAATAGTAATCCGATAAAGCATAAACTCTATACAAGCATTGAAAATAATTCATACTTATATGCTTTTTCGCTTGTTGTATTTTTTACTTTAATACGCTTATGGTTTATAGGCACAGTGCAACTCAACCTCTCACCAGATGAAGCACAATATTGGGATTGGTCTCGTAGACTACAACTATCCTATTATTCCAAAGGACCTCTTATCTCTTGGGATATTGGGTTTTGGACTTCTTTACTTGGTGATACTGAATTTGCAGTGCGCTTTGGAGCTGTTTTTAATTCTGTTATATCTCAACTTATAATTATCTTTGGTGTTGGGAAAGTATTTAAAAGACCTGTATTAGCAGTACTTTGTTTATTTGTTGCAAATACAATGCCTTTATTTTCTGCATCAGCTATACTTATGACGACGGATAGCCCTTTACTTATCTGCTGGTTAAGCGCATTTTTCAGTTTATATGTTCTTTCTAAGAGCGAATCAAAATCTGCTCTCATCATACTATTTCTAGCTATGGCTTTTGGTAATCTAGCGAAATATATGATGTTTGCATTTTTCGGTCTTGCAATACCTTATCTTGTAATTCTGTACTTTAATAAGCTTATAGAGTTTAAAAAAGCTGTGCGAATAGTGGCTGTTATGATAGCTGGCTGTGCGCTTGGTTTATTACCAATTGTTATCTGGAATGCTATGAATGGTTGGGTTGGATTTTTACACGTTGGAACTCTTGCCGGAGTTACAGGTGCAAAAGCGCAAACATTCGTAACTCTTAAATATATGCCGGAATTTGTTGGATCTCAAATTGGAATTGCAATGCCTTGGTGGTTCATTCTTGCTTTTATAACCGGTTTTAAATACGTAAAACTTCTATGGAATAAAAATTCAGCATCAGAAATAAATATGCAAAACCTTGTCAAAGATGATATCATTAGACAGCAAGCTTTGATGTCAACAGCGTTTCTCATTATGATAATTGCATTTTTTATTTGGAGTTTTCATACAAGAATTTATGCTAACTGGCCGGCAATGAGCTATGTAGGAGCTATTTTACTTGCTGCTTCCGGTTTTGAAAAGTTCCTCTTAGGAGCTGCACCAAAATTCTTTAATAAAAGACCTAAAACATCTATCGGTGTTGCGGCAAGCATTGGTATACTT
The DNA here is from genome assembly GCA_964369185.1 of uncultured Desulfovibrionaceae bacterium. Taxonomy (GTDB): domain Bacteria; phylum Desulfobacterota; class Desulfovibrionia; order Desulfovibrionales; family Desulfovibrionaceae; genus CAYJAZ01. Next base: position 18,903 of record CAYJEN010000023.1, on the reverse strand, counting down.
ATCTATTTAATAGTATCTCTCCCTATTCCACCTAAGATGGACCCTACATTACGATTAAAAGGTTGGACAGATTTAAGTCAAGAATTAGGAAGATTACAATCAACTTTTGAAAAGCCTGAAGAAGTATTCTTCTTTTCATCTAAATATGATACAACAGCTGCACTTGCATTCTATGCACCAAATCAGCCGCGCTCATACGATGCAAATTTTGATAATAGACTCTCACAGTACGACCTTTGGGAAAACCCTTCAAATGCTCCGACCGATATGAAAGGTTGGGATGCACTCTATATCTCAACAAAAACTGAAATGCCAGAGGCTTACTTTATCGACAATCTTGGAAAATACTTTGAAAAGATAGAAATTATACGTTATCAGTCAAAATTCAAATATACAGACGGACGTGAATTTATTATTCTAAAATGCTATAATTACAATGGAACTTGGGTTAATAGAATAGCAGACTCTTATTAATTTGACCTTATCAAAAAAATGAATTAAAGAATATTGACAACATCTAAAACTAGAGAAAAAAATAATTTTAACGAAGACAATTTATGAATATAGATAAAGAAAAAAATACAAATGAAAATGAAGAATTAACACTAAATTCAGAAGCGCCTTTAGATATGCACGTGCAAACTAAAGAAGAAACTGAAACATCTAAACCAAAGAAAAAGAAGAAAAAAAGCAAGATTTTTAAAATTTTATCTTGGTTTGTTTTCATTTCATTTGTGCTAGGCAGTGCTTTTCTTTATGGTCTAATTAAGTGGGCTTCTGCAGATTTACCTAGCATCACAAAGGTTGCAGATTTTCGCCCCGCCCTTACAACAATAGTGCTTGCAAGAGACGGTTCACTCATAGGTGAAATTTTCAATGAAAGAAGATACTTAGTAACTCTTGATGAAATCCCTGACTATGTTCCGCAAGCATTTGTTTCAGCCGAAGATAAGTCCTTTTATGAACATAAAGGCATTAATCCTATAGCCATTTTACGTGCCGCTATAGCAAACTTTTCTTCCGGCACCTCAAGTCAAGGCGGAAGTACAATTACTCAGCAGGTTGTAAAGCGACTTCTTCTCACACCAGAACGTACCTATACACGTAAATTAAAAGAAGCTCTTCTTGCGTTTAAACTGGAAAGTCAATTATCTAAAACAGATATTCTCACCATTTATATCAACCAAATTCACATGGGCGGAATGTCCTATGGTATTGAAGCCGGTGCTCGTTACTATTTTGCTAAACATGCAAAGGATTTAACACTTGCAGAAGCCGCATTGCTTGCTGGTATTCTACCTGCTACTACACGCTATAATCCTTATAGAAATCCTGAAAAAGCACGTTCAAGGCAAGTATACGTTCTCGGGCGTATGCGTGAAGATGGAAAGATTACTGACTCTCAGTATGAACAAGCTTATTATGAGAAATTAGAATTTTCTTCTATGCCTGTGAAGTCAGAAGCAGTAAGTGGTTGGTATCTTGAAGAAGTTCGTCGTCAACTTGTTGATATTTTCAGTGAAGAAAACTCAAAAGCTCTTGGGCTCGATTACGGTATTTATGGCGAGCAAGCTGTAGCTGAATTAGGTCTTACAGTTCACACATCTATGGAGCCTAAACTTCAAGAATATGCAGACCTTGCACTTAAAAAAGGGCTTGAAAATGCTTCTAAACGTCACGGGTGGCGTGGGCCAGAAGAAGTGATTGAATCAACTTCATTTGATGAATATCTTTCAGAAAGTTCTTTTAAACTTGAAGACTTAGAAAATAATAATTGGGTAAAGGCTCTTGTAGTTGCAGTTGAGAAAAAAGGTGCTACTGTTAAGTTTGATTCTGATTATCAAGGCTTTCTTGATGTAAAAACAATGGGTTGGGCTAGAAAACGAAATAAAAGCGCTTCCGGTGATGAAAACTCAACAAATATTAATGATGCAACAAGCGTTCTTAATGTTGGCGATATAGTTTTTGTTCGTTATAATCCACCAAAACCAAGCACAAAAGAAGATGCAGAGCCACCGCTTTTGCTTGCTGATTATACAAAAGAAATGCTTATTCCGCTCGCTCTCGAGCAAAAACCTATTGTACAAGGTTCAATCGTTTCAATTGAACCAGAAACATCTGACGTTGTAGCAATGGTTGGCGGTTATCATTTTGGTCTAGATGGTAGTCATTTTAATAGAGCAACTCAAGCCAAAAGACAGCCTGGATCTGCTTTTAAACCAATAGTTTATTCAGCTGCTCTCGATAGTGGGTTCACACTTACTTCACAAGTTTTAGATGCTCCAATAGTATTTATAGATCCCTGGACAAATGAAGTATGGCGTCCGTCAAACTTTGATCCAAACTTTGATGGTCAAATGACTTTACAAACCTCACTAGCACGTTCACGTAACCTTTCAACAGTTCGTGTAGCTCAACTTATGGGTATGGAAGTTGTCCTTGAAAGAGCAAAAGCTCTTGGCTTAACAGGAAGAATGGAACCAGCATTAGCAGCCAGCCTAGGTGCTGTGGAAGTTACACCTATGAATATGGCACAAGCTTATACTGCTTTTGCAAATGAAGGAAAGGTAAGTACCCCTAGATTTATCCAATCAATTCAAGGTCCTTGGGGAAATACTATCTACGAAGCACAAACAGAACATGTGCAAGCTATCCCCGAAACCACCGGCTACCTTATGAGTGCAATGCTTGAAGCCGTTGTAACAAGAGGAACAGCTTCAAGAATAAACTACCTCGATAGACCTCAAGGCGGTAAAACCGGAACAACAAATGATGAAGTAGACGCATGGTTTATGGGCATAACTCCACATCTAGTAACAGCAACTTATATAGGTTATGATCAGCCGGAACCAATGGGGCGTGGCGAAACCGGAACTCGCGCTGCTCTTCCAATTTATAAAATGTACGCAGAAAAAGCATATGAAGAATACCCACCCGATCCATTTGAAGTACCTGAAGGTATAGTCTTTTATCCATTTGGCGGGGTTAATATGCCTTACGCTATAGGCACAAGCCCGGATACCTCTTTAAATGCTATGACAGGCGCTACAACAACTCCCCCAAAAACTGAAAAAGCTGAAGACTTACTTAAACAGATTTTCTAGTATAACACTAACTTGCTAATTTATCATGGAGAATGCTATGAGTCAAAATACAAAAATTATTGTAGCCGGTGCCGGCGGACGTATGGGAACAACAATCGTGAATCTTATTTTAGAAAATTCTGATCTTGAACTTATTGCTGTTCTTGAAAGAGAATCACAACTATCTAAAATTTCACATCTTCCTTGTCCGGCTTTTTCAAATCCTGAGGAAGCATTCAAAGCATTTCAAAACTCTGATGTTGTTGTAATTGACTTTACTTCACCCGAAAATACAATGAATCTCGCTAAACTTGCAACTACTTATAAAGTTTCTCACGTTATTGGCACAACAGGGCTAGACGAAGAACAAAAGCAAACTTTAGAAAATTTAGCAAAAGATAATAAAATATTCTTTTCACCTAATATGAGTGTAGGTATCAACGTTCTCCTTAAGGTTTTACCTGAACTCACTAGATTGCTCGGTGATAATTATGACGTTGAAATGGTTGAACTTCATCACAACAAGAAAAAAGATTCTCCAAGTGGCACTGCTCTTCGCTTAGCAGAATGCTTAGCTGATGCTAAAGAATGGGATTTAAATGAAGTTGCGAACTATCATCGTGAGGGCATCATCGGTGAAAGACCAAAGAAAGAAATAGGTGTGCAAACTATTCGTGGAGGCGATGTTGTTGGTGTACATACAATGTATTTCATGGGTCCAGGCGAACGTATTGAAGTAACACACCAAGCTCATTCGCGTGAAAACTTTGCTCAAGGCTCCTTGCGTGCAGCACGTTGGATTATTTCACAAAATACAGGAAAACTTTATGATATGTCTCATGTACTTGAAGATATAAATCTTTAATTTTTATTTATATATAATGTTTAATTGTTTTATACCGATATAATTATATGAGTTGTGTTATTTTTCTGAACTCAATTGTTCGATTTACTTTTGCCTCCGGAGGCCGTATGCGCATTCTATCTTTGCTATCGATACTAGCTTTATTTACTTCGCCAGCTTTTGCTGAACCGATAACCCTTCAAAATAGCTTAGAAAATGCGTTTACATATAGTCCTGTCTTGCAAAGTTCAAAAGAGGCTTTATCAAGTAAATCTTACGAACTAGATCAAGCTAAAGCCGCTTATTATCCAACAATTGGAATTTGGGCTGCTGTTGGTGCACAACAAGAAAGCTCGCTACAGGATAGAAAATATAACTATTATGATAACGTAGTTGGTGTTGGCAAAGCTGGTCTCACACTTAGCCAAAAAATTTGGGACGGTGGAGCAAGAAGTGCCCTAGTTGAAGCAAATGAAAGTAACTATCAGTACGGAATTTTTAATGTTTTAGACACTGCAAATTCTCTTGCTTTTACAACACTCTCAGTTCACCTTGATATAATAAGAAGACAAGAAATTCTTGAAGTTACAAAGAAAAATCTTCAAGCACATGAAAATCTTATCTATCTATTGACTCAACGCTTTCAACAAGGCTTGTCTAGCAAAGGTGATTTAGATCAAGGTCGAACACGCTTACATAAACTTAACTCTACATATCAATATAATCTCAATGCCTTAGAAGTTGCGAAGTTCAATTATAAAAAACTTACAGGGAAAGATGCTCCTTCTGAGCTAATCATCTTCGATTCACCTAAACGTATTTTTACAGATGTAGCTGAAGTTCAAGAACTTTCTATGCAAAACAATAATCAAATCCATATGGCTTTTGAACAAGTTGATATCAGTGAATCACAGAAAAAAATTGCGGAATCTGCATATTATCCAACTTTCACAGTTGATATCTCACCCGGATATCTAAGCAAAAATACCGACGATAACGAAGATATATACTCTTGGGATGCCATGCTGAATATGCAATGGAATATCTATAATGGCGGAGCTGATAAAGCAAAAATTCAAGCTCAATCTGCAAAAATGCGTGAAGCCAGAAACTTGTTAGTTGACACCAAAGATGCTATTTTTGAGCAAATTTCTATTTCTTTTTCAAACCTTATGACAGTTACTGAACAAGCGAAATTTTACTCAAAAGCTGTTAAAACAAGCCTTGCCATGAAAAATAACTTTTATGAGCAGTTCAATGTTGGGCAAAAAGATTTACTCAATCTATTAGATGCCGAAGCGGAATATTATTCTTCTCAAGTAGAATATATTATTGCAAAAAGTGATATTATTCTTGGTCATTATAGGTTACACGCACTTGCCGGTACACTTATAGATGAACTAAAAATAAATAATCTTGTAGGCTTATCAAACGAAGAATCAATTAGTTCTGCATCTTTCACTTTCTCAGAATAAAAAGGCTATAATTCTAAATGAAAACAAGTTTACCTAAAGTACGTATACTTGCAACCGGTGGTACTATTGCCGGTTCTGCAAATTCTGAAACAAATCTAACTGAATACAAAGCTGCAAGTCTTTCAGCGCAAGAACTGATTAATGCCGTTCCTTCCATTGTTGACCTTGCACAAGTTACTGCAGAGCAAATTGCAAATGTTGCCAGTGAAGATTTTACATTTAATATTCTTCTAAAGCTTGCAAAAAGAATTAACGAAATTCTAAAAAATGATGATTGTGATGGTATTGTTGTCACTCACGGGACTGATACCCTTGAGGAAACTGCATATTTTCTAAACCTAGTTGTAAAAAGCAAAAAACCTGTTATTATAGTAGGTTCTATGCGACCGGCAACTGCTATTAGCGCTGATGGGCCTTTAAACTTATTAAATGCCGTAAGTGTTGCAGCAAGCAAAGAAGCCTATGGAAAAGGCGTACTTATAGTTCTTGATGGACAAATTATTGCCGGGAGAGACGGAACAAAATCCAACACGGTTTCAACAGAAACCTTCAGAGCACACGAGCTAGGTTCACTTGGCTATGTTGTAAATTTCACTCCATTTTTCTACAGAAATGTTGTACGAGCACATACCCTAGAATCTGAATTTTTTATTGATGATATTATTAAAATTCAAGAGCTACCTAGAGTTGATATTGTTTATGAATACCTCGATGTATCAACTAAAATGTATGAAGCTCTTATTGAAAGTAAGCCGGATGGAATTGTTATTGCAGCTACGGGAAATGGTTGTTTATCGCAGCATGCTCTTGAAATTTTTTCTCATGCTGAGCGCAAAGGAATTACTGTTGTAAGATCTTCGCGTACGGGTTCCGGTCTTATTACACCAAGCAAAATTGACTTTGAAAATGGCTTTATTTCCTCTGATAATCTTAATCCTCAAAAAGCTAGAATTTTGCTGACTCTTGCCCTTACTAAAACAAAAGATACTCAAATAATTAGAGATATGTTTGCAAAATATTAATATCATTTTTTTCTGATAAATTTGCTTCACTATTAAATTATAGACATTCTTACAAAAAAATACTATATTATGAGAGTATAGAAAAGAAACAAGCGTTCTAAACTTATTTTCTATTATAATTTCAGTTAGATAGAAAATATTCTTGTAAATCATTCAAACACTGAAATGGAGAACTACTATGATTGATACTGTTGAAGCGATTACCATTAATTACGAAGATAACGGTGTTTTAGTTATAAAAGAAATTGATAAAGAAATTATCAGCAAGAAAGGTAGTTGGGTTACAGCGCTTTTCCGTTATCAAGATTGGAATGAGAAAAAACAAGAATATAGCGTAGATAAATACGCTATCAGACGCTACCAAAAGAAAAATGGCGAATACAGATGCCAAGCTAAATTTTCACTTACAGATAATGAACAAGCAAAACAATTAGTTTCTATTCTTGGTAACTGGCTCGAACAAAATACTGATGAAGAATAAACAAAGCTTTTTACATCAAAGCTCAGTAAAAAGAAAAGGGTATTCTCATAAAAATTGGAAATACCCTTTTTAAATATCTTTTTACCCCCTCTATATAAAAGAAGCTTAGAGAGAGTATGAACTATGAGAATAAATCAGAATGAATATATCACTATAGTCAAGCAGGATTTTCTATCTTCTCTTCTTCATAACTGGAAAAAACGAAATAACAAACTTCTGCACTTGGGTATAGATAACTCCCCTGAACCCTCTTTTTTTTGGGATTTGGGATTTGATGTTACTGCCCTTGCACAAAATCAAGATGAACTGGTTCGCAGCCAAGAAGCTAACGGACTTAAAATCGAGTATGTTCTCGGAAAAAATGATCATCTACCCTTCGATGATAAAACTTTTGATTACGTCGCTCTTACTCATATTCTTGCTTCTAACTCTTCAAGTAATGAAAATCTATCAACTATTATAGAAGAAGCCTTACGCGTCTCTACAAAGAGCATATGCATTCTAGAATACAGCACGCACGCTTTTAAAAAAGTAAAATCATCCATTTCACCAAAGACTTTACATAACATTACTGATGAAATATCAACTCGTTATAATATGCAGACTAATTTTTACTCTGCCCTGCGTCTTCCTGCACTTTTATGGTCAAAAAAAAGCGCACACTCAATTATAGAATCACATCCACTTCGCTTTCCTTTTGGAACATTAATGGCTATAACAATTGAGCATTCTCCTGTTCTTACAACCTCTCTTCCCTTGCAAGTAAGTTCAACAGCACCTACAACATAAATTATTGCTACTTGAGTGAAAAATACTTATTATTACATTAAAAGACTTTTATAAGAATAAACATAAAGACTGTACAGAAGAGTTTTCTTCGTTTTTTCATAATACTTAAATTCGAAAACTACCCTAATTGTTTTTTAAGGAAGGGGGAGAGAACTCGTTCTACGCTCAAGAGGGGGAAACCTCGTTTTTTTCAAAAAAACGTGGTTTCCCCCTCTCGAATAATTCTATAATTGCCTACTTTCTACTTTTCTTTTAGTTCAAAAGTACCGGCTTCTTTTTTCACATCAAGTGCTATTTTCCATAATAAGGAAACTACAAGTGCACCTATTGCAAAAATACCTAATGAAATAGCTATTTCAGCAAAGCTAGGAGTATAAATTGTAATTCCTTTGAATGGGTTAGGTGTGAAACCACCAACAAGTAAACCAAGACCTTTATCAATCCATGATGCAAGCACTAAACAGATTAGGATGTATGGAAGAAGTTGAAGGTTGTTACGAGTTGAAGGATTCATTAGACATGCAAGCGAACCAATACCAAGAACAGCAGCAAGCCACATCCAACCATTAATCCAAGCACCTTGACCATCATATCCCATAAAGAGGAATTTGATAGGAGCGTAGTGACCAGGTGTTCCACTATAGAAAGCTGTGAAGAGTTCTAAGCAGTAGAAGAACACGTTGAGCGCCATCGCATAAGTGATGATAAGTGTAAGAGTTTTGATAGCTTTTTTACCCGGATCAAAGCTAGTAAGCTTTTGTACAAGAAGCATAAGCAATAGAAGAATTGCAGGCCCTGAACAGAAAGCTGATGCAAGGAAGCGAGCAGCCATGATAGCAGTAAGCCAGTAGTAACGTCCAGGAATACCAGCATATAAGAATGCAGTAACTGTATGGATACCAAATGCCCAGAATACTGAAAGATAAATAACAGGTTTAATCCATTTAGGTGGTTCAACGTCGTGTCTTTCAGCTTCTAAAGTAACCCAACCAACTACAGCGTTGATTACTAAATAGCCTGAAAGTACCATCATATCCCAAAACATAACTGATTGTGGAGTTGGATGAAGTACAACGTTCATAGCTTTATGTGGCTGACCAATATCAACAACAATAAAGAGAACACACATAATAACCGCACCAATAGCAAGGAATTCACCGAAGATAATCATACGTTTGAATTCTTTGTAATGGTGGAAATACGCAGGAAGCACAAGCATAACAGCCGATGCCGCAACACCAACTAAATAGGTGAACTGCGCAATATAAAAGCCCCATGAAACGTCTCTTGATAGACCGGTTACTTCCATACCAAAGTATAATTGGAACATGTAAACAGTCATACCAATACCAATGATCAACATAAGAAATGCTAACCATGCATAGTATCTTGGTGAGCCTTTAAGCACTCTTTCTAACATAGTGGGCTCCTAGATTATATAATAGACACTTGGATCAGTGCCGTATGTAGGTTTACGACGAACAGCAAAGTTATTTGCTAACACTTGACGTACTTCTGATTCCGGATCTTCAAGATCACCAAAGGTGATTGCTCCGCCTGATGCTTCTACGCAATAAGGCATAAGTCCTTGCTCTAAACGTTCGATACAGAAAGTACATTTTTCAACTGCACCGCGTGTTCTTGCCGGATATTCAGGATTAATTTCTGTAAGTTCCGGTTTAGCATCTTTGAAGTTGAATGAACGTGAACCGTAAGGGCAACCCGCCATACAGAAACGGCAACCAATACAACGGTGATAATCCATAGTTACAATACCGCTTTCTGTCTTATATGTAGCGCCGGTTGGGCAAACACGCACACAAGGAGGGTTAGCACAGTGGTTACAAAGAAGAAGATATTTTCTGTCTTGAACTTCTTGCGGTAATGTTTTGTAATCAGGATCGTCAGGGAAGCTGCCTTTGTATTTTTCAGGCCAGATCCATTTCAAATCTTGCGGTGCAGGAATTGAAGTTGGAACGTTGTGTCCTACGTGGCAAGCTGATGTAATCGCTTGGATTTTTTCTTTATCAATTTCACGAGTATCAATAACCATAGCAAAACGTTTTGCTACAATTGCTTTTTCGTTTTTTGCATAAGAAGCGCCTTTTGGAGCAACTTGTGCTTGGGCTGTGGAAATGCCACCTAAAAGGGCAAAGCTTGAAATCCCAGCCACTTTAAGAAAGTGTCTTCTTTTCATGTTATTCCCCTTATTTCGTTTGTGGCTCTATGTGGCAAGACCAACAATACGGATCAACACTGTTAGTGTCGTGACATTTTTTACAGAAATCTTCGTAGTTTGTATGACATTCCATACAGGTATTTTGTAGGCTTATATCCCATTTTTTACCTTTTGATGAAATGTAAACTCTGTTACCGTCACGAAGAGCTTCATCACGCCATTCATTTAACAATGCCATGTGTTCAGAACGCATAAAAGCAACATCTTCAATACATTCTTCCATTCCTTCGCCTTGTGGAAGCGCTACTTTTGGATATTCATAAGTAGGTGTACCTATGTTTAACCAAAATGGAGCTGTTACCGCAACTACAAAAAGAACAAGAGCCGGTATTATATATTTTGAATTATACATAATTATTCTTCTCCTTCTTGAGCTGTTGCTTCAACTGCTTCTTCTACTTCTTCCGGCTGTGGATCAGGATATTCTAAGTCTTCAAGACGAATATCAAGAGTACGAGGAATTTCACCTTTCATAACAAGAGCGTTCGCTACAAGTTCGTGTAGTCCACTAACTGTTACTCCAGGAGCCCAGTAATCAGCTACAGGAGGAAGAGTTGCACGGTCAAGAGCACATACGCATGATAACCAGTTAACATCATGTTTATCTTGAACATATTTTACTGCGTTACCACGTGGGAAACCACCGCGCAAACGTAATTCCATGATTTCTTCTGTGTTCAAACCGGTACCGGATCCACAACAGAAGGTTTCTTCACGGATTGTGCGAGGAGGCATTTCAACAAAATTATTACATACAGCATTAAGAACATAACGTGGTTCATCAAGCATACCCATAGCACGAGCAGGGTTACATGAATCGTGGTATGTTGTAATGATGTGATTATTTCTTTCCGGACGAAGATTAAGCTTATTGTGTTTAATCAAGTCAGCTGTGAATTCTGCAATGTGTACCATTTTTGTAGCAGCTGCGTTGTGGAAAACTGTTCCTGTAATCGATGATTTAGGAACTTCCATGCAACTAGGAGCCGGACCGTTATATGTGTTCATATATTGGTTAACAACACGCCACATATGCCCACACTCACCACCAAGAATCCATTTAGATCCAAGACGTTCTGCTTCAGCATACATTTTTGCGTTTATCTTCTTCGCCATATCGAATGATACGAATGAACCGAAGTTACCACCTTCTGATGCGTATGTTGATAAGGTGTAATCTAAACCGATTTCATGGAAGAGCATTAAGTAACCCATGAATGTGTAGATACCCGGATCAGCAAATACGTCACCTGATGGTGCAATAAAGAGAACTTCATGACCTTTTTCATTGAAAGGAGGATCGATACGGATACCGGTAATCTCTTCAATATCGTCACATAAAAATTCTACAATTTCTTTGAACGCGTGTGGTTGAATACCAAGGTGGTTACCGGTACGGTTACAGTTAGAAACCGGTTCCATAACCCAGTTAGTACCAAGACCAAGTTCAAATAAAAGTTCACGAATAATTGCTGTAATTTCAGCAGTATCAATACCATATGGGCAGAAAAGCGAACAACGACGACATTCTGTACATTGGTATGAATAAGTAAACCATTCTTTGATAACTTCTTTATCAAGTTTACGTCCACCCGCTAATTTACCGAGCAATTTACCAGCTAAGGTAAAGTCTTGACGATAAACAGAACGGAGTAATTCAGCACGTAACACAGGCATATTTTTAGGGTCATTTGTTCCTAAGAAAAAGTGACATTTATCTGAGCAAGCACCACAGCGCACACAGATATCCATAAATAGTTTCAATGAACGATGCTTTTCAAGTCTTTCTTGCAGACCTTTATAGATGATTTCTTCCCAGTTAGCCGGTAAGTGCCAATCATCTTCTTCCGGATTCCACTCATGCGCATTTGGCATTCCAAGACCTTGCATGATATCCAATTTTGCAGGATAGCAGAAGTTACCCGGTTTTATTTCAGGCTTTGTATCAAACCAGCTTTGTTCAGGAAAAGCGGCCGGATTTTGAGCCAAAAGTTCGTTTGGCGTAGGCAGTTTTGCCATAAGGTTTTCTCCCTAAGTTTAGGCTTTATAGAATGTGTAAAGAATGCAATCTTTAGCCAATAACTTTAACTTCAATGATTTGCCTTTTATTCTAAAGACTTGCCTTTATTTCAAAGGTTTGTCTAGTGGCAAACCAGCCTCGTCCATTGCTTCACGGAATTCATCTTCATACTCAGCATAAGTGCGGTATTTTTTAGGTGGATTCCAAGGGTTAATGTGACGATACTCTCTTGTATTAATCTTCATATTTCTTGTTGGGGACAAGAAAACGCCGCCCATATGCATAAGCTTAGAGAATGGGAAATACATAAGAAGAATAGAAACAAAAGTTAAATGAATAAAGAAAATAGAGCCAATTCCTTCAGGTGATACAGGGTTCAATGTTACAAGACCCATTGTGAAAACCTTAACTTGTGCAATATCTACTTTATCAAAATAGCGCATACACATACCTGTTAAAACTATACCGATTATAAGGAATAATGGGAAATAGTCATTAGCAAGTGAAATGTAACGTGTCTTAGGATTTACAAGACGACGTAAGAACAAGAATGCTAAAGCCGCTACAATAAGGGCATTAGTCATATAAAAGCGTGGCGCACCAATTTGGAAAAGTCCATCTACAAATTCGAGAATACTCATACAAACCGGCACCGGCTCAAGGAAAAAGCGCATATGACGAATCAATATGAGCAAAAAGCTGTAGTGAAATACTAAAGCAAAAAGCCAAAGCCATTTAGATGAATAGTAAGTAAGGCGAGGAACATCATTAATGGTTGTTCTAACAGCATTGGTATTTCTGAAAAGTGAACGGAAAGTCAAGACTTCTAATAACATACGACCAATTACAGCGAATGTTGATGTAGGTGCATCAAGTCTGTTAGGCTTGATAAAGTCGAGAGATTTTCCTTGTCCGCCCACAGTAGGAATGGCAAATGGCACCGGTGATTTAGCCCAGTATACCACTCTCCAAACAAAGCCGACAATAAACACTATTACCGCTACCAACGGAAGAACTATGCCCAATACTGATTTTAAACCAACCAGCGATAATCCCCAAGCGAGAAAAAATAATGCAAGGGTTGCCCCTAGAGCGTTAAGCATCTTCTACCCCTATGTTTAGGTAGTTAATCCGAAAGCTTCAATACGTTATCTAAAACATACAAAGCATACCTCAAAACACAATACCACGCTATTTTCTCTAAAATAACGTGTATTTACAAAAAACTACTTATTTATAATTCCCCTAAAGTAGTTTATTCAAACTCTTATACAATATTTAAAAAAAAATCACAAGCAAGAATTTATACCTTTATTCAAGAAAATTATTGACTTGGTGAATCACTTTTAACTTTATTTTGGCTTTTATTCACAATTATAACCAAACTTTGTTATATAAGAATATTTTTTCTCAATTATAAATTATATATTTTTAACTTAAATATTATTCATATTGTGAATTTTATCACCTAATTTTCAAGTTTTTTGCTTATAAATTTATACTTATACACACACCTAACAAGGTATTTAAATAAAAAAAACTTATTATATATGAATATCACGTATAATAAGGATAATTAGAAATAAACGACTAATGAAATCACACCCTAATTGTTTTTTATGGAAAGGGCGAGTTAGAGAGGGAAAAACTCATTTTTATAAAAAACGAGCTTTTCCCCTCAATAAAATTAAACTGAAAAACTAAAAATCTTCAGGAAGATCGAAGTTTGCGTGAACTTTCTGAACATCGTCGTTATCTTCTAGAGCATCAACGAATTTCATAAGTTTTTCAGCAACTTCTTTATCAGCTGGGATTAAGTTTTGTGGCACATAAGCAAGATCTGCTGATTGCATTTCAATACCTGCTGCTTCAAGGGCATCACGAACTGCTGCAAAATCTTCCAAAGATGTTGAAACTTCATGAACTTCTGCAGAAGTTGTAACATCTTCTGCGCCAGCTTCAAGAGCTGCTTCCATGATTGCATCTTCTGTGTATTTTGTAGCATCAACAGTGATTACACCTTTTCTGTCGAACATCCAAGCAACGGAACCGCTTTCACCGAGGTTTCCGCCGTGTCTTGAGAAGATGTGGCGTACTTCAGAAACGGTTCTATTTTTATTATCGGTAGCTGTTTCAACTATGAAAGCCATGCCTGATGGTCCGTAACCTTCATAAGTGATTTCAAAAAGATCACCACCACTTTCTTCGCCTGTACCTTTACGGATAGCAGTTTCGATTTTATCTTTAGGTAGGTTGATTGCTTTTGCAGCAGCAATAGCAGCACGTAGGCGGGCATTTGCGCTAGGATCTCCACCGTTTTTTGCTGCGATGATAATTTCTTTTGCAGCTTTTGTGAACATTGCTCCGCGTTTTGCGTCTTGTCTGCCTTTACGGTGTTGAATATTGGCCCATTTACTATGTCCTGCCATAAAAAAACTCCTCTATATGGTGTACGAAAATTTTTTCTGATTTTTTGGGAAAGTATCAAGAATGAAAAAAAGGGTCAACTTAAATTTTTTGTCATAATTCAGTTAGTAGATTATTCCAGTTTGGAATTTTTGGGGGAAGGAAAACCACAATTTTTAAAAAAATTGAGGTTTTCCCTACCCTTTCCTTACAAAACTTTTAATTTCACCGCATTTAGTTTAGTGGTGAAGCAAAACTTGTGCATGCGGTGGAATTTTATTATACTATAGAACTTTGTTTTAGAAAACTAAACGAAAATTGAAATGAGGTGAGATATTACTTTTCTAATTTTTTTATTCTAAACTTAACAACATCAGGATTAGGATGATTTGCAACAATTTCTTTAAAAAGTTTCAATGCATTTTTTTTATCGCCCTCAATTTCATAAATATCTGCAAGAATAAAAAGGGTTTGAGCTATAGTATCTGACGATAGTTTCTTATTCTCTAAAAATGATTGAATTCTACTTTTTGCATTATCGTATTGTTCTGATAGAAAATAAACCTCTACCAGCATAAAAGTTGACTTATTTTGTATTTCTTCATTTGAGTGTTCTTTTAGTAATTCAAAAAGTAATTCCTCTGCAAGAGTAAGTTCGTTTGCATTAATAGCGAGTTGTGCAAGTTCTAACTTAAATTTAGCGACCTCACCTGATTGATTGCCGTAAATTTCAGAAAGGATTTTAGAAAGCTTCTTACCTGCTGCAATAGCTTCTTGATATTTTGATAGATCTTTATACGCAATAAAAAGTTCTTGATAAATAAAGAGTTGCATCTCGTTTGAATTAGAATTGCTTTCAACCGTTTCTAAAATACTTACTAGCTTTAGATTATCTTCAAGCATTTTAT
>CAYJEN010000023.1:0-3536 GCA_964369185.1 uncultured Desulfovibrionaceae bacterium | reverse complement strand
CTTTCAACCGTTTCTAAAATACTTACTAGCTTTAGATTATCTTCAAGCATTTTATTTGCATCTACGAAATTTTTTAATGCTTTCTCTCGCGCTTCTGGGTCTAAATCTTCTATTAGTATACGTTGTGAAAGGTGTGATACAAGTGTCCAGTCTTTACTTTGAAGAGCTTGGTCAAGTATTTGTTGACTTGTCATTTCTTTATCGTCATTAATACAGCCCGAAATAAATAAAGACATTAGTAGAAGTGGAAATATTATTTTATTCATAGTAATTAGATTATATTATTAATGAACTAAACTTTCAAGTATTTCTTTTTATCATTTAAATAATCTTTTAGTCGAGCCAACCTGCCTGTACTGCCCAAAAAAGCTCTGCCGTAAATAGTTCTTGAGAATGCTCAATTATATTTCGCAACTCGTGAATATGTATAAACATTGATTCCTTTTTCGAGCTTGAATTTTTTACTATTTTTTCTTCTTGAAGTGTGAGTTTTGATGTGCTAAAAACAAAAGCAAGAAGTCTTGCTCCGTTATGATCTATATATGGTATGCTTGCAATTTCTTTTACTTTTGTCTGCATAATACCAAGCTGTAGATTCAGCTCTCGAAGTGCTGCTTCCTCACATGATTCGTGTGCGTAGACGTGACTATAAATCGAGATATCCCAAAGCCCTGCGTTATGTGAGCTTGTTTTAGGGTGTCTTTGCAAAAGAAGTTGATTCTGCTGGTTTTTAATAGCAAGCAAGGAAATTTTTCTTGTAAGCTTTTTTTTGATGCAAGTTGTCAAGTTCATTAGCATAAATGCCTGACCACTATTATCTAATATTTCAACAAGATTTTCTTTGTTACTTTTATGAGGTTTTATAATCATGCAAGAAATTCCGTATATTAAACAAATTACTCAAAATGAGCTTGATATGCTTCACAACTTAGAAGAAGATTGCTTTGAATCTGCGTGGAGTAAAGAACAGCTTAAAATCGCTATCGATGCTAGTCATATACTCTTTTTAGGAGTATTTTTAAGAAATAATTTAATTGCATATATTTCTTTATTGTGCATACCATCCATTCAGAATCTTAAAGGTGGCGAGTGTGAGATTTTGAATATTGCAACCAATACAGAGTTTAGAAGAAAAGGTTATGCCGACCTATTATTAAACTATTGCATTGACTTTGTCAAAAAAAATGAAGCCCTTTCAGTTTTCCTCGATGTGCGAGTAACAAACTACCCTGCTCTTGAACTTTATAAAAAGATTGGCTTCATGGAAGTAGGCAGAAGAAAAAATTATTACGAAACAAAAACAGGCTATGAAGACGCTATTCTTATGCAATTGGAGCTATAGTTTTTGTATTCATTTTATTCTATAAAAAAGGAGAATCCTCAATTTGCGGATTCTCCTTATATTCTATTCAAAACACCCTAGTATTCAGAAACATCTTTCGCTTGATACTTTATTTCTTCAATATTTTCAAAGAAAAGATCTAAAAGGTAAGGATCGAACTTCTTGCCTCTATCTTCTTTCATGATTTCAAGAACTTGTTCTTCAGGTAAACCGGCACGATAAACTCTGTTAGAGCGCAGTGCATCATAAACATCTGTTATTGATACTATTCTTGCTTCAATAGGAATTTCTTCCTCTACTAATCCCATAGGATAGCCACTTCCATCCCAATTTTCATGGTGATAGTGTGCAATTACGTCAGCCATTCTAATGATTGGGTTAGTTGAATCTGAAAGAAGTTTTGAGCCTATTGCCGCATGGGTTGAAATTGTAGCAAACTCTTCAGATGTGAGCCTACCCGGTTTACGAAGAATAGAATCCGGAATTGCAATTTTACCAACATCGTGCAGAGGTGCAGCTGATTTCATTGTGTGCACATCTTCTTCTGACCAACCAAGTAATCTTCCCATGTGCGCACTCATAAGTCCAATTCTGAAAACGTGCCCACCTGTTTCACCATCACGAGATTCTAGAGCATTGAATAAACGGCTTACAATTTCTTCTTGAGTATCACGAATAGTTTGTGTTTGTTCTTCCACTATTTGTTGAAGATTTGCATTGATTTGTCTTTGTGCTCTTTCTGCCTCGATAAGTCTATTTCCTACTTGAATACGAAGTAAGAGTTCAGAGCCTTCAAATGGTTTTACGATGTAGTCGTCCACACCACCTTGAGTAAAGCCCTCTAACTTGTCGCTGAATTCGTTACGAGCTGTAAGCATTATTATGTAGATATATTGCTGGTTTGAAGTTAGTTGACGTACTCTATTTGCAAGCTCAAGCCCATCCATTACAGGCATACTCCAGTCTGTAATAAGCATATCAATACTATCTTGACTATTCATAATTGCTTCAAGAGCTTCGGCTCCGTCAGCTGTTTCGATTACTTCATGACCGGCCTCTCTTAAATGACCGGCAAGGATAATTCTACCCATTTCTTGATCTTCAGCGATAACTATTCTCATAATTTATTCCGATATATATGTTTGCATTGCTTGAGTTAATGAAACTAAACTTTCTTCAAGAAGCATACGATGCTTGTTTACTTCAGTGTTCTGCTCCGGAAGGAGATTATCTCTCCCCATATCCTCAAGCTTCAAAGCAAGTTGATATATTTCGCCTTTAGTATAGTAGCTTACCAAACCTTTCATTGCGTGTGCATTTACTGTAAGAGAGCTATTATCCGCTTGTGAAACAGCTTTTTCAATCTCTCCGAGTATATTTGGCGAGTCACGCAGGAATATTTCCATACTTTTAAGTGCGAGCGCAGGATAAGTTCCGAATGATCTTTCAATCATTTCTGCATCTAAAGGTGCAACTATCTTGCGTGAAGGAGCTTTTGGTTTTACTTCTTCTTTAATTTGTGTACTTGGTTGAGTATTTACACTTGGTTGAGTGCTCGTACTCGGCTGCATGTTACGAGTTGTACTTGGTTGAGTGCTCGTACTTGGTTGCATGTTACGAGTTGTACTTGGTTGAGTGCTCGTACTTGGCTGCATGTTACGAGTTGTACTTGGTTGAGTGCTCGTACTTGGTTGCATGTTACGAGTTGTACTTGGTTGAGTGCTCGTACTTGGCTGCATGTTACGAGTTATACTTGATTGAGTGCTCGTACTTGGTTGCATGTTACGAGTTACACTTGGTTTAGTATCACGCTCTGTAGTAGATTTAGCGGTAGAAGTAGCTTCATTGCTTGATTCTGTTTTGCTTTTATCTCCTGTATCGTTAGAAGTTGCTGTTTGTGAAGGTTTAATATTCTTCGGTTGCATATCTTCTGGTTGAACGACTCTTGGAACTCTAGGATGTGCAACAGGTGGAGTTTCATCAACTACCGCTGCACTTTTAGTTGAAACTTGGTTTATATTGTCAGAAGGTTCATATGCTATAGCTTGATTTCGAGTAAACGATAGTCCTACTTCAAACTTTTGCACCAAGTCATATAACGTATCGGCAAGTTCTGAAATAGAAATAGGTTTTAGCAGGTAAGCATTCATACCTTTTGAAAGATAGAATTCTTTTTGCTCTTCTCTTGCATTTG
>CAYJEN010000022.1:0-23847 GCA_964369185.1 uncultured Desulfovibrionaceae bacterium | reverse complement strand
ATTTTGAAGCGGTAACAATATATTCTAATGGTAATTATGAACCTCTCACTCTTACTTCAGAAGAAGTTCAAGATATCAATAGTCTTTTTGATTCTAAAATCTTAGATGATATTCATAAGCTTAACGAAAACTTACAAAAAGTTCTTTCTGAAATAAGCTTGCGTGCAGATATAAGTAGCGTACATAAACAGTCTTTAGAAAATTTTTCTTCTAAACTTTTGACTTTACAAGAAAATCCTTCTGATTTTGAAATAGAAATCAGTACAGAAATAGACACTCTTGAAACCGAAAAAGAAGATGATGAGAAAGATGATGATCTCAATGAAAATCCACTCACATCAACATCTATAGGCGATGATGACGACGACGATGAAGGCAGTGATAGAGACGATGACGACGACTTTCTTGATGACTTGGCAGACTTAGATGATCTTGAAGATTTAGCAAGTGATTCTTTGGACGATGATGACGACCTACCTCTTCCTATAACAACAAATGTTGCTTTAAATTCAGCTTCAAATACTCCTATAACCTTTATAGCTCCGGGTGGACGAACTACAACCATTGGTGAATTCATCAATAATGGATCAACATTTCAACTTACTTTTGAACCCTCATCTCAAGAAGCTTCAAATATAAGCCTCACAGATAACGGATTTACCTTATCTTATCAAAACATTAATTATAACTTTACTTGGAGCGGAGCAAAACCTAGCGAATTTAATACAGCTACAACAGCTTATAATGTTT
The DNA here is from genome assembly GCA_964369185.1 of uncultured Desulfovibrionaceae bacterium. GTDB lineage: Bacteria > Desulfobacterota > Desulfovibrionia > Desulfovibrionales > Desulfovibrionaceae > CAYJAZ01. Next base: position 23,097 of record CAYJEN010000022.1, on the reverse strand, counting down.
TGACTAACGTAAATAATTACACCTACGATGCATCAGGCGACACTGTAACCACTACTGACGGAACATCTTTTTCTACAAACTTTGCCTATATTCGCGGTACAGGAACTGCAACACTATCAGCAGCTAATGATACTCTTGTAATGCAATCTGACGGCTCCTTTAATGTAGGTGCTTCTAAAAACATAGCGGGTTTTACTGTTTACAATGCAGGCGCAAATACAGATATTCTCACTATCGATTTAGATGAAAATCCGCTTACAATTACTCAAGATGGGCTAAAGCTTGGTTCAACACGTTTTGAAAATTTTGAAATTATTGACGCCGGTAGTTCTGAGCTTGAATTCAAAATTGATAGCAGTATAGGTTCAAATATTACCTATCAAATAGATATCACAAACGAAAATAGAGAGCTCACTATAAACGGCATTGAGATAGGTGATGTAAATGATACTTCCGCTGATTATACTTACACAATAAATAGCGGTGTTAGCGTAACTCTTGATTTTATATAAGTATTCAGAGGGTTTATTTCTAAGTCAAAAGATTTTGTTCTTTTGCCTCATCTATAACTTTTAAGGTAATGCTCAAAAAGAAAAGTATTAATTTTAGAGGCATACCCTAGTGTACACTAAATAACAACGTGCTTTCTAGTTCAATCCCGAACGGATGACATGGGACTAAATGGGCTAAAAGCAAAGTCCCAAGCTGTTTTGCGGACAACTTGGGACTCTATAAAATATATGTGATGGTCGGGATGGCGGGATTTGAACCCACGACCACTCGCCCCCCAGACGAGTGCGCTACCAAACTGCGCTACATCCCGATATATAAAAACTCAATAAAATGGGAAGATATACCTATCTCCCCCAAAATGCAAGTTATTTTTTTGAAACTCTTTTAATACTTCTAAATACTATTTTAAAAAAGTATATATTTTCACAACAACAAAAAAATCAGCAAAAAATGGGCTTTATTCGTCCATGAAAAAATGGGCTTGCCCCTGTCTTTGGTTAAGAGCCGTTAAGAGCCAGATTTTCCATAGGACTACATAAGACTCACAATATACTTAAAAGCTAAGCCCCATGCGGTTTTCCTACTGATAGTGGAACTGCATGGGGCTTTATAATTTTCTTTAGTGGTGCCTTTGAACAGGATTGAACTGTTGACCTCATCCTTACCAAGGATGCACTCTACCGACTGAGCTACAAAGGCACGTTAGGAATGTATATTTACCAAAGACTTTACAAGTTGTCAAGAAATTTTTAATATTATTTTTTATCAACAATTTCAAATAAATAGACAAATATAAACAAAAAGTGAATAATTCCTTGACCGAATGAAAATTTCTTTTATACTAACTACATGAATATCTTGCTAGTAGAAAGAGACTGTTTTTCTGAGGAAAAATACAGCAATCAACATACAAGCGCAAATAGCCTGCAATTTGCCTTAACTCTTCGTTCGTATACTCAAGGAAGAGTCTATATACTTGCCAAAGAAGATTCCCTCTATGAAAAAATTGCTCTAGATTATGGCTTTGAGGTCATACATGAACCGAAAGGATTTGCTCTTTCACTTGCTCTCTCTAAGATTTTTCGTACTTACGAAATATCTATTCTTCATACTTTTGACCTTAGTTCTGCTGAATTTTTCAAATCTGCATTCTTCTTGCCCTCAAAAGTAATTCATATTCACACTGAAAATAGATATAATGAGAACAAAGACTTGCTAAAATCTAAGCTCTTCAAAAATACACATAGCTTTATTTTTGCTCATAAGTCGTTTAAAGATCATTATTTTAAAGAAATTGATGGTGCAAATACTCATATATTTCAAATTACTAATATAGAGTGTCCTCAGCTATCCAAAAATGAAGAGAATAAAGCTTCAGATATAGCTGAAAATAAGAAGCTTAGATTTCTTATACCAGCACCAATAGAGTTAGATTCTACCTTAGAAAACATTCTCCTTGCTTTACAATTATTTGAACAATTTGAAGGCTATAATCTAGATTGGGAAGCTTTCTTTTTTGGTTACGGAAATAATATGAATGCAATCATTCAAAAAGCAGAAGAGTTAAATATCTCTGAAAATATTGCTATAATTAAAGGAAGCTACGAAAACTTTATCGGTATTGATGCTGCTCTTTGTATTTTTCCTGTAAATACTAAAGAATACAATATTGATCCCCTTCTATTAGCGTGGAAAAATTCTCTACCTACTCTTCTTACTTCACAAGTTCCATATTTAAATTTTACAAAAAATTCAGAAAATGTCTTCATTGCAGATATTTCTACTCCTGCATCTTTATCAGGCGCACTGCATAGACTTATTTCTGAGAAAGCACTAAGAAAAACTCTTGCAACTAATGGGTTTTCTTCCCTAAAAGAGTATTGTAAAAAAGATGAAAAAAATAAATACGTCGATTTTCTCTCTAAACTAGAAAAATAATAACTCGATAAACTATGCTATTAATACATTATATTTTAAATAGTTAGATAGAAATTACATACTTTATAAAGTATAAAATATAAAAAAACTACAGACCGATTAACATTTGTTATTTTTTTGGTTGACAACTATATATAATCTTTGTATATTTATCCTACATCTATATTATCAGAGAAATTCACTCGGAGAAATCTATGTCAGAAACATTAAAATCTACTACAGAATCTTTTAGCTTAAAGCTAGATAATGGCGTAGTAATGGATTTTGAAGGACAACATTTTGCTGAAACATCTTGGTTTGTTGAAGAAGATAACAGCATTAAACGTCAAAGAATATACACAACCGAAGAAGGTGCTCAAGTATATTCTATCACCGAAGGCGATGGTATCAGTCATTCACACCGTGCGTATAGAGTTGAATTAAGTGATAATATTATGCACATCAATGACGGTAAATCTTCACTTGAAATTGACAAAGATTTGTTCCTTTCATTCGCAAAGTTTTTACTTGATAAAGTAGAAACCTCATCAGATAATACAATCGAACACATTGACGAATTACTAAGAGCAGCAAATAGCTAATCTCTACGACTTCATCATTGTATTAAAGCGACCTTCTTTTATATTTGCAAGAAGTATCTTATCTTTTAATGCTACCTTATCAAGAGTGAGTAACTGAAGAGCTTCTGCTATTTGCAAAGACGCCGCAAACATTACACTAAATACAGGAGAACCTTCTATATTTTCAGAGGGTTCTTTTTTGTTATCTACTGTTTTTTGCATGAAGTCTGCTAATCCTTTTTCTTTTGGATATGCACTTGATACTAAAGCCGACCACCCCGATATTCCGGCAGAAATTACAGGAATATTAAGTTGATGCGCGCACTCTTGCAGATTTAATCTATTTTCTGCTCCACCTAAACAATCAAGTACAACATCAATATTTTCTAGATATTCAGCCTTAAATTTTTCGCAGTGAGCCACTACTTTTATATCTTGGTTTATCTCTAAAATACGTTTTTTTGCTTCTAAAGATTTAAATTCTCCAAGATTAGATGGAAGTGAATAAAGTTGCCTATTTAGATTAGATTCTTCAAATCTATCATGATCGCAAATTGTAAAGCTACCAATTCCTGCACGCGCAAGCCCTTCAATTACGTATCCACCAAGACCTCCGCAACCGGCTACAAGAACATGACTATTCCAAAGCTTTTTTTGCGCTTCAACATGTTCACCAAAACAATTCATATTACGTATATATCTCATAATATCCCTATTATAAACCTAATGTTTTCTAAAGATTGTCACATTTTGACGTCAAAGACAAAAGTAAATTAAAATATTTTCCACCCATTTGCAAGACTTGATTGTTAGATGAGAATATGCTATGAAAAAGAAAAATATATGGGGGACTTCCTATGCAATATCCTGAAGTGTTTAACACTCTTAAAACTCCCGTTTTTGTAACAGATATCGAAAAACTAAAAGCAAATATGCAAATACTTGATTCAGTTCAAGAAAGAACCGGAGCAAAGGTTCTTGTTGCACTTAAGGCATTTTCTCAGTATTCTACTTTTTCTGAAATTTCAAAGGCTTTTGCCGGAAAACTCCACGGCTGTTGCGCATCATCTCCACATGAAGCAAGGCTTGCATGGGAAGACTTTCAAGGCGAAGTCCATGCATTTGCGGCGGCTTATTCCCAAAGCGATATAGATGAACTTCTTCTTACCTGCGACCATATACTTTTCAATTCATTCAAACAGCTTGAAATGTTTGGACCTTGTATTTTAGAATATAATGAAAAGCATGACAAACAGATCGAAATTGGACTTAGAATAAACCCAGAACATTCAGAAGGAGAGTATGAAATTTACGATCCATGTTCACCGTCTTCAAGGCTTGGAATAAGACCTGCGGACTTCAAAGGAGATATGCTTGAACACGTGAGCGGACTCCACTTCCATACTTTATGTGAACAAAATTCTGATGCACTTGCACGTACTCTTGAAGCTGTAGAGCACCATTTCGGCGAATATATGCATAAAATGAAATGGATAAATTTTGGCGGAGGACACCACGTAACCCGCTCAGATTATGATATAAATCTACTTTGTGAATGCATAGAAAAAGTTAGAGACACGTATAATGTTCAAGTATATATAGAACCAGGTGAAGCTGTTGCACTAAATGCCGGCTATCTTGTAGCTACTGTTCTTGATATCGTTCAAGCAGATCTTCCTACTGCAATTTTAGACTGCTCCGCTGCGTGCCACACTCCTGATGTTATTGAAATGCCTTACACTCCAATGGTATTCAACGCCTCAATCTACAAAGACTTATCCCCTGTTACCGAGACAACTTACAGGTTGGCAGGGAAATCATGCCTAGCCGGTGATAACGTCGGAATTTATACTTTTGATAAAAAGCTTGAAATTGGCTCTAAAATAGTATTTAAAGACATGGCTATCTATTCAATGGTAAAAACCAATACTTTCAACGGGATAACTCTTCCAAGTATAGCACGCTATAAAGATGGTGTGGTAACTGTGGATAAAGAATTTTGCTATGGGGACTTTAAACGTCGCTTATAAAGATGAATATTTATAATAGTAACTATAAAAAATGTTTAAATATTTGTACCGTATTTTTTCTAAACTTGTGTTGACAAGAGGAAAAATTTCGTTCAGAATGCTACAAATCTAAATGAGGATAGTAAGTAGATTATGGCAAAACTTATTGATAAGCTTCTAGGTATTTTTTCAAATGATTTGGCTATTGACCTAGGAACAGCAAATATTTGTGTATATATGAAAGGTAAAGGCATTGTATTGCGCGAACCTTCCGTTGTTGCAGTAAAGACAGATTCACGTGGAGTTAGTCAGGTTTTGGCTGTTGGTGTAGATGCTAAGAAAATGCTTGGTAAAACACCGGGCAACATTCAAGCTATTCGCCCAATGAAAGACGGCGTTATTGCTGACTTTGAAGTTACAGAAGCTATGCTTCGTTACTTCATTTCAAAAGTACATAACTCACGTCGCTTGGTGCGTCCTCGTATCATGATTTGTGTACCAACCGGTATCACGCAAGTTGAAAAACGTGCTGTAAAAGAGTCCGCCGAAAGTGCCGGCGCTCGTGAAGTATATTTAATTGAAGAACCAATGGCAGCGGCTATTGGCGCAAATCTTCCAATTCAAGAACCAACATCAAATATGATTGTTGATATCGGTGGTGGCACAACAGAAGTTGCTGTTATTTCACTTTCTGGTATTGTATACGCTCGTTCAGTTCGAGTTGGTGGTGATAAAATGGACGAAAGCATTATGACTCACGTAAAGCGTAAATATAATATGCTTATCGGTGAAGCATCTGCTGAAGATATCAAAATCAAAATTGCATCAGCGTATCCACTCGAACAAGAACAACAAATTGAAGTAAAAGGGCGCGATTTAGTGTCCGGTATCCCTCAAAATATCTTAATTACATCTGAAGAAATCCGTAAAGCAATTTCAGAACAAGTTGACGCTATCGTTCAAACTGTTCGTATTGCTCTTGAACAAACTCCACCGGAATTAGCGGCGGATATTGTTGATAGAGGTATTGTTCTTACAGGTGGCGGTGCACTTCTAAAAGGTTTAGATCAACTTCTTCGTGAAGAAACTTCACTACCAATTACAGTTGTTGATGATCCTCTTTCAACCGTTGTGCTTGGAACTGGTCTTGCACTCGATAATATCGATGTGCTCGGCGATGTTTGTGTTGATTAATTTATAATATTATTGCAGTGGTATAGAGTAAAATCTATACCACTGGCATTTTTAGATAGCTAGTGACAACAAAAAAAATAATTATAACTATCATACTCTTCTTCTTAGCTTTTTTAGCATTGTATACATGGAACATCAGAACGCAATCGCTCGATGGAATGACATCACATACAGGCCTAGAAGTTACGGGTGGAATACTTGAAACTGCAGATGGAATTACTTCACAAATGCAGTCTTTTTGGTTTAATTATGTTGATAATATCGACGCTCGTGAAGAAGCTGAACTTTTAAAAGCAAAATTAGCTGAAAAAGAAAGAGAAATTGATAGCTTCGCTGAAGAAAAAGCAGAACTAAAAAGATTACGCGCTATTCTATCAGTCACCGTTCCCGAATCTTGGGATAGGGTTGTAACTCGCGTTATTGCTACTAAGTTAGGCGCTTTTTCTGTGCTTGAAACTGTGCTTCTGGATAAAGGCTATTTATCCGGTGCAGTTATCGGTCGCCCACTAATGACAGACAGGTTTATTGCAGGCAGAATTTACAAAGCAGGCCCAAGCACAAGTCTTGCTCTCCTCCTTGAAGATTATGGTTGTAAAATCGCCGTAATAGGCGGAGATTCAAGACAAAATGGAATTCTAAACGGTGCCGGTGAACATAATCCTCTAGAAATTCATTTTATCAATCAAGACTCTACACTAAAAGCAGGAGAAATTCTTTATACATCAGGATTTGACAATGCTTTTCCTAAAGGAATACCTGTAGCACGAGTTCTTGAAACTCAACCTCTTCTTGCCGGTGCATTTCAAGTATACTATGCTGAACCGCTTGCCGATTTTTCAAATCTGGAAGAACTTACCATACTCATACCACCTGTTGACAGAACAATAATGAACTCATCTCCGGTATTATCACGTTCAATTAATGAAGATTTTCCAAGTGTGGAAGAAAGATAATGAATCTTTATAATAGCCTATGGTGGATAGCCTTTATCATTGGAGCAGTTTTAACACAAAAAAACTACCCGGGCTTAGATTTTCTTATTCTTGGATTTCTAATTTTATTACAAGAAGAAGATTTAAAACAATTTTTCATATTGAGCCCTATTTTACTACTTTTACAAGAGAGTGTTTCAACTTTTCCTTTTGGAAGCTATCTTATGTGGTATTTTTCTGCTATCGTACTAATATTTCTAAGTAAGTGGCTTTTTGAAGTGGAGAACTTTCTCTTTATGTTTTTATTTTCATCAACTCTATCTTTTATACATTTAGGAATATTTATGCTGATGTCTCGCTTACAAGGAATTGACTACAATCTTGAAAATCTTATGGATATCAGTGTAATACAAGCTTTAATAATGCCATTAATTTGGTGGGTTCTTGTTCGTTTGCGTCCTCAGCAAGAAGAAACTACCATAATTTAGAGATATATAATGAGAATTGAAAGAGATCAGCATAATTATCAACCTCCAACTACAGGATTATGGCTATTACAAGGGCTTGTCCTACTCTTATTTATTATTCTTTGTTCTCGATTTTGGTACTTACAAATTTTACGCGGAGAAGAATTTACTCAACTTGCCGAAGCAAACCAAACTCGTATTGAAAAAATATTTGCTTCAAGAGGTATAATTTTTGATAGAAATTACACAAAACTAGCAAAAGATAACCTCACATTCGATATAACAATCATACGTGAAGATGTTACAAATGCAGAAGTAACTATTGCACTTATTTCATCTATTTTAGGTCTTGATAAAAATTTATTAATGAAGACTTATACTGAATCCAGTAAAAAAAGAACAAGGTTTGAACATACTCTTGTGCTTTCAGATATTACTTTTGAACAAGTAGCTAAAATTGAAAGTAATATGCTCTTTTTACCCGGAGTTTCCATTCAAACAAATGCTCGTAGATTCTATCCGGAAGCAGATGCCTTTGCTCATATTCTTGGCTATGTTGCAGAAGCAAGCGAAAAAGATATGGATAAAAATGAAGAGCTTGCATTTGGTGATATTGTCGGTAGACAAGGGCTTGAACTTGTGTTTGAAGACACTTTGCGAGGAACAAAAGGAGAATATCGCAACCGGCGTGACGTTCTAGGGAAAGTTCTTGCCAAAAGCCTTGAAAAAGAACCGGAAACAGGCGAAAATATTATTCTTTCTCTTGATGCAGACTTACAGCATAAGATTATAGAAATTATGGGTGAATATTCCGGTAGTGTTGTAGTTATGGATCCATACAATGGGCAACTGCACGCAATGGTAACTCTTCCAAGTTATGATAACAACCTTTTTGTTCGTGGTTTTTCTCATCAACAATGGAGTGAAGTTATAAATGATTTCAGAACTCCTCTACAAAACAGAACAATTCAGAGTGTTTACCCTCCGGGTTCTGTATGGAAAATCATGATGGCTGCCCTCTTTCTTCAAGAAGGGATTGACCCGGAAGAAGAAGTTTATTGCCCTGGATATATGAAATACGGTAATAATATTTCTCGTTGTTGGCGAGATGGCGGGCACGGTCACATGAGTATGGAAGAAGCCTTACAAAATTCATGCGACGTCTATTTTTATGATTTAGGTGTAAAAACCGGTATTGATAAAATTTCAGCCTTCGCACAATTATCAGGCTTTGGACATAAAAGCGGTATTGATATTCCAAATGAAAACGGCGGATTAGTTCCAAGTAAAGAATGGAAGCTTCGTAGATATGGCGAAAAATGGCAGGGTGGCGAAACTTTAAACGTATCTATTGGTCAGGGTCAAGTTTTAGTAACTCCTCTTCAAGTTGCTGTTTATATATCATCTCTTCTCAATGGAGGAAAAATTCTAAAGCCTCAAGTGCTTTTTACAGAAGTGCCTGAAGTTATAAACGAAACCCCTTCAACAGCTGAACATCGAGAACTTTTACAGCAATTTATGGTTGCAACTGTCGAAGATGGTACTGCCCGAGTTCTAAACCAGAAAAACCCTGAAATAATTGTTGGTGGTAAAACAGGAACAGCACAAGTTGCTAAACTCCAATTTGATGGAAATAGACGTCTAAAAACTCATGAAATGGAGTTTTACACTCGCGATCATGCTTGGATATCTGCCTTTGTGAAATATAAAAACCGTGATTTTGTTATCGTCACAATGGTAGAACATGGTGGCGGTGGTTCATCAGTTGCAGGCCCAGTTACTCGTGACGTTATTAAGTATATGTACCGAGATGTACTAGAAACAGAAGAAGAAAAGAAGTAAAAATCTTCTATATAAATTACGAGATGGGGAAAACCACAACTTTTGAAAGGGAACTTTTCCCACGTTGAGGTTTTTCTCTCTCAAGCGTAGAACGAGTTTTCTCCCCCCTTTCCTTACAAAACTTTTTAATTCTCATCGCATATCATTATGTGATGATTTTTTATTTTAAGAGTGGCGATGAGGTGAGAGTTTTATATTTTTAATATCCTGAAATAATTGATTAGGGTGTGTTTCTAAATAATATTTTTCTCATGCAAAGGTGAATGCGCCGCAATGCGAGGAAGCATTGTTGGATAGATTTTTGCTAGTCTTAAAGCTATGTTTCTGATATCCTGTGCGGCTTTAGAATCCGGATAGATATGAAGAAGCGGTTTTTGTTTACGAACAGCATTTACAAGTTTAGAATCAGTATGCACCACACCTAAGAATACAGGTGAAACTTTAAGGAAACTTTTACACTGAGTTGCAAGAGCTTCAAAAACAGCTTTTGCTTCTTTTGTGGTTTGCGCTTGATTTACAACAATAAGGAATTCACTTACATTTTGTTGATTTTTCAATATCTTAATAAGAGCATATGCATCAGTAAGGGAAGTTGGTTCAGGTGTAAGAATAACTACCCTTACGGCTGATATTGAAGCAAAATATTGTATATTTTCATCAATCCCCGCGCCTAAATCAAGAAGAAGCATTGAGTAGTTCTTAAAAGCCGGAGTAATATTTTCAAGCAGCTTTATTCTTTCATCTTGTTGCATATCTGCGAGTTCTTGCATGCCGGACGCACTTGGTAAAAGAGCAAAAGTGTTTTCTTCATTTAAAGGAAGAACTACTGATTCAACAGGGATATTGCCGGCTAAAACATCACTGAGGTTATTGTCGGGTGCAATACCGAGGAGAACATCAAGATTTGCAAGCCCTAAATCGCAATCCATGAGAATAGTTGATAAATCATTCTGAGCAAGAGCATAAGCAAGATTGATAGCGATGTTACTTTTACCAACACCACCTTTTCCGCTCATAATAGCTACACTTAGGGTTTTATTTTCGATTGCGGACATATTGTCACCTTTATTTATCTTTATTTTAAGCCTTTTTCGTAGGCAAGAAGTAGATAATCATTGATAAATGGAATAATTTTTCCATCTAAAACTGCATCTACGTCTGTCATTTGAGCATTTGTTCTATGATCTTTTACAAGTCTATGCGGTTGAAGAGTGTATGTTCGTATCTGACTTCCGAAAGCAATTGCATTTTTTTCAGCGTAATCAGCTTGTTTTGCTTGATTAAGTTTTTGCCTTTCTTGATCATAAATACGAGCTTTGAGAAGTCGCATAGCTGTTTCCTTATTGGAGTGCTGAGACTTTTCATTTTGACATTGCGCCACAACGCCTGTCGGGATATGAGTAATACGAACCGCAGATTCAGTTTTATTTACGTGCTGACCACCTGCTCCTGAAGCTCGGTAAACATCAATTCGTAAATCACTTTCTTGAATATCAATTTGAATATCATTTCCGATATCCGGCAGAACATCAACTGAGGCAAAAGATGTATGCCTTTTACCCGACGCATCAAACGGAGAAATACGGATAAGCCTGTGAATACCTTTTTCTGATTTTAGATATCCATAAGCATAAGGTCCTGAAATTTTGATAGTTACGCTTTTAATCCCTGCTTCATCGCCGGCAAGATAATCTATGATTTCAGCTTTGTAATTTTTATGATCGGCAAATCGTAAATACATACGTTCAAGCATTTCAGCCCAATCTTGAGCTTCAGTTCCGCCTGCTCCGGGATGGATTTCTAAAATCGCATCTTTTTGATCGTCTTCGCTTGAAAGTAGGAGAGCTAGTTGAGTTTCTTGTATTTTTGAGTTGAGATTATCAAGAGCATTATTAAGTGCAAGAAGAGCGTCTTCTTCGCCTTCTTCGGCAAAGATTAACCAATCTTTCACATCGTTGCTTGCATTTTGTAGTGCAGTATAATCATTGATACTTGTTTCCAGAATACTCTTTTCACGCAGAAGAGCTGTCATTTTTTCTGTATTATTCCAGACCTCTGGTTTTGTGAGGCTCACTTCAATCGTAGAAAGTTTTTGTTTTGCACCGTCTAAGTCAAAGCCTCCTCCATAGAGAGAGAAAAGCTTCTTCGCTTTGAATTATTTTTGACTTAAGTTCAATGAGTTGCAACATTAATATATAGTCCTTTGTCTTTTATTCAGATTAATTTAGAAACACACCCTAGGCAGGAATTATAAATTTTTTTGTCTTTTGTTAATCGTATAAGTTATACACAAGAAGAGCAAAAAGAGCAAGTTTATAAAATATGACAAATATGGCTTTATCTTATGATAAACAGTATGCTCATTCCTATAACCAACATTCACTTGGATAGCCACATCTTTAAAAAGTGCCGTACTCTTCATTATTTGACCATAAGGATTCACAGCTGCACTTATCCCTGTATTTGTTGAACGAATAAGATAACGGTTTTGCTCTACAGCTCGAAGTAATGAGATATCAAGATGTTGTTTAGCCGCAGAGGTATGCCCATACCATGCATCATTACTTACATTTATAAGCAATAACGCACCATTAGCCACCTGCTCTTGCGCAAGTTCGGGAAAAGTAGCCTCATAACAAATAAGAGAACCTATTGATATATTTTCATTAAGGATTAAGTTTTTTTGATTTTTTTGCTGAGTAAATCCTCCAAGCCCTGATAAAAGAGGTTCAAGAATTTTAAAATCAAGGAATGGCGGCACATACTCACCAAAAGGTAGAAGGTGCTGTTTGGAATAGGTTTGAACCTCATTTCTAAGCAGTTCTTCAAAGCTTATATCAGGTTCAATTAAGAATAATGAGTTGAAAAACTCCCTTTCAAAAGCTGTTAAATTATAGCTAATTCCACCTACCAACATAGATACATTATATTTTTTTGCAAAATTATAAAGCTCTTCCTTATGATTTATTGAATCTTGAATAAAGAAAGGCATTGCTGTTTCAGGATAAAGAAGCGCTGTTATTTCAAAATTATTCTCTTTTGCTTTGATTAAAGCTTCTTCGCTCAACTTTAGGTATTTATCGACTGTTGCCTGTTGCATTTCCGGATTCCACTTAACCGCCTGTGAAAGGTTGCCTTGCACAAGAATAAAGCGAGCTTCTTTTTTATTTACAAGAGGTTCAGAGATTCTCATATATCCTAAACCTATAACTAAAATTAAAGAAAGAAGTCCTAGAAGTTGTATGCTCTGTTTTCTACTGGCGCACGCACATGCAAGGCAGGCAAACAAAGCAGAAAGTCCATGCATTCCAACAAGGCTAACTCCTTGAATAAGCACAGGAAAAGCCGCACTGGACGCAGAAAGATTCAACCATGTAAAACCAGTGAGAAACCATGAACGAAACCATTCAAGTGCAAACCATAGGAAAAAAGTAAATAAAATCTGAAAATATTCAGGCATATTCTTTGTCTTATGGACGAAATAAGCGAATAATCCGCCATAAAAGCCAATATACATTCCCATACAAATAGGAACAGGGATTGCTAATATCCAAGGGAAAAAGGCATATTCACGCACAGGCACAACAAGCCAATACATAGCCATGCTTGCGCCAATAGTTCCTGTTATCCATCCTAAAATAAATGCATTTTTCCCCGATGCAGTTTTTCGAGCAAGCAAAAATAATGCAGCCGGATAAAAAAGAACTACTAAAGGAAAGTGCATAATAGGATTGGCACTTCCAAAAAAGAGAGCTAAACTCCCCACGAGAACAAGAAATATTAATGTTTTTTTCATAATTATAATATCTACTTATGAAACTTTTTCTAAGGCGATTGTTTTTGCTTTTGTATAATCAAACTTCCCTGCTCCAAGTATAGGCGCAGATTTCAAATTGATTATCTTCTTCGGTACCCATAAAGTAGGTAAGCCTTTACTTGCAAAATGTGTTGATATCTTACCGCTTGTAATTTCGTTTTTTTCAACAAGTAATACAAGAACTTCGCCTTTTTTATCGTCAGGAATTGATACTACACCATATATTGTATCTTCTAGTAGTGAATTTAATGCTTGTTCTACTGCTGCAAGAGAAACCATTTCTCCGCCAATTTTTGCAAATCTTTTTGCTCTACCCTTGATATAAATGAAGTTTTCTTTATCGACTTCAACAATATCTCCTAATTCATGCCAGCCCTCGTGCGGAGGTTCAAGATACCCCGGATTTGTATGCTTCATATATCCAAGCATGATATTATCACCTCGTACACAAAGATTTCCGCCAACATCAATTCCCTCTACAGGTAGAAGTTTGTACTCCATTCCCGGTAAAAGTTTTCCAACACTATGCTCTCTTTTATTTGCAGGAGTATTTACACTAACAACAGGTGATGTTTCTGTTGCTCCATACCCTTCTAATACTTCAATATTAAATTTATTTTTATAGGTTTCTATTGTTGTAGCACGGAGTTTTTCTGCTCCTGCTATTATGTAACGAGCATTGAAAAAATCGTAAGGTTTTCCGTATCTTGCGTACCCTGTAAGGAAAGTATCAGTTCCGCAAAGAAAAGTTGAAAGGCTCTCGTAGAACAATTGAGGCACAATTCTATAATGTAGAGGCGATGGATAAAGAAAAACTCTCATTCCATTCAATAAAGGAAGAAGTGTGCCTACCGTTAGCCCGAAAGTATGGAACATAGGTAAACAGTTGAAAAATCTATCTGCTGAAGTAATCGTAATAATTGAAAAGATTTGCATGTGATTCGCCATTACATTACGATGAGACATCAAAACAGCTTTCGGTACGCCCTCAGAGCCGGACGTAAATAAAATTGCACACGGATCATTAGGGTTTAACTTTGGTACAGAAAGAAAGAGTGTTTTTAATACAGCTTTTACTTTAGTAGAAAGACTAATTTTATTTGCAACATCTTCAAGATATATCAATCGGATATTTGCCTTTTTTAAAGCATTTTCAAGGGCATTCAATTCAGCAAGTTTAATGAATTTCTTTGAAGTTACAACCGTCTTTACAAGACTTGTTTGACAGCCAATAACTGCAGAATCAATACTTGAAGAAAAGTTAATCATTGCAGGTGTATGTTTGTAAAAATGAAAGCCAAAAAACGCAACAACGCATGCTAAAGAATTCGGTAGCATAAGCCCGACGTTTTTTTCATCCGGAAAAAGCTTGTCTAAAGCTCCGCCAAGAGCTTGAGCTTTTAAGAAAAGCGTTTTGTAGTTTATACAAACTCTATCTTGATCTTCCGCAATTATCTTCTTTTTACCATTATTTTTTATAGCTTTTACAAGAGCTTCTGTAATACTTACATCTACATCAACAGCTTTATATCTCAGTTCAGACATAAGCGAATGCAGCCTTGAAGCAAGAAACTTTCTTTTTTCCTGCGCCGATACACTTCCGGTATCCTCTACTTCTTGCAAAGGAAGAATATTTAAGCTGATTTTAGGAAACATCAAAAGTTTTGTTTTATGATGAAAATAGGAAAAAACAGAGTATTGTGCGCCATCAATAAGCACAGGCAGAAGCTTTGCATTTGTCTTTGAAACAATAAGAGCTGTTGCCTCATATATCTTCATTAAAGATGGATTTGATACAAACTGTTTATCATGAAAAACCATACAGTGCGAATATGTATCAAGTGCACGTATAATCTTTTTTGTGGAATTTGGAGAGGTGAAATCCACAGCTATAAGATCTGTAAAAGCCGCAATTGGGCGGATATACCACTTATCTACAAGTTTTTCATCTATAATAAGAGTTATCTTTTTGGGTAAAAAGAGAGATAAAAGTATAGGGTCAAGCAAAGAAGTTGGGTTTACGACATAAAGAATTTTATCATTATTATCTTGATAATTCTCTATGCCGGAAACCTCAACTCTATAAAACAGTTTTAACAAAAGTTTAGTAATACATTTTTTTATCATTCTTTTCACCGAGTTAAGCTACATTCAGAATTCTTACTCCAGTGCGCCTTTAGGTATGCTTTGCGCTGAAAGTCCATCTTGTTGAGCTTGCCTTTTTTTCATGATTTTGCTTAGTCGCTCTTGCTGGAGCACTTCACGCTCCGCTTTCGCTTTCTCTATCATAGTAGTACGTCTTTTGTCAAAAATAAGAGTCGTTCTTAATATTGCAAAGCCAAGGGCAAGAGAAGAAATCACTACCAGAAGAACGCTTTGAAGTTCCCAGAAATTTTGAGTGATTAATTTTTGCAACCATGTCAAGCCAATAGCGTCACCATAGAAAGTAAGTAGCGGAACTATTACTAGGGCAAGTCCTAATCCTATTGCCTCGATCCAAAGGAAAGATTTTACAAGTAAGATTACAAAAAGAGTAGAATCTCTTGCTGTACGAATAAAACTTAGCTGTTTAGATAAAGTTTTAAGTTGCTCTTTTACCGGTTCTATATATTCATTTGCACGTCTAAAAGATTCGGCAGTATTAAAGTTTGCTGAAAACGCCCAATTAAGTATTGATGCACACTCATTAAACTCTTTATTAAAACTA
The DNA here is from genome assembly GCA_964369185.1 of uncultured Desulfovibrionaceae bacterium. Taxonomy (GTDB): domain Bacteria; phylum Desulfobacterota; class Desulfovibrionia; order Desulfovibrionales; family Desulfovibrionaceae; genus CAYJAZ01. The sequence continues at coordinate 7,118 of CAYJEN010000022.1, read as the reverse complement.
GTTAGAGCATTTTGAAGCGGAAACCATGAAGCCTCATCTCGCATAGCTTCAAGCGATGAAAGAAAACCTTTATAGAGAGTTTTAAGTTGCTCTAGTTCACGCTTTTTAAGCTTGCTCAAATCTTCTTCTATAACAGGTCTAACAGTAACAATATTCTGTGAAGCAAGATAGTTTTGAGTTTCTAAAACCTTGATTAAATCCTCTAGTTTTTTTGTTATTGTATGCGCTATAGGATGTTCAGGTGGAAACCATTGTTGAACTTCTTCAAGCAATTGCATTATTTTATTTTTTTCTGCTGATGAATAACCTAAAGACTCTACCCACAATGGATAAAGCATTGACATCAACTGCAAGTGTCCTCTTTCAAGCTCGGAATCGAGCAGAACTTTATTGAAAATTCTTTTATCTTCTCTAAGTAAGGCCAGTAACATTTCAAAAGCTTGCTCACTAAAGCCCATTTTTACACGACAAACCATAATTCTATAAGATGGTTCAGCCCACTGCACCAAGAATTTTTGTGCACTTGAATATAGTTCTATAGCATCTTCATAACGAGCTTGAACTTCTAAAACACGTGCTTGCAAGAAGTAATGCCATGCTTGATGTAACACGGAGGTTGTATGTGTTTCTGCTTCTTTCCAATACTGCAAAGCTTTTGGATAATCGCTTCTTTCAATTGCAACAAAGCCGGCAAGGGATTTCAATCGCCAGTCGCGAGGACTTGTTGACATAGCAACCGTAATCTCTTTCTCAAGATTGAGTAATTCACTTGGTTTAGCCCTTTTGAGTCTATCAAGCAAAGCCCAGCATGCACTATCTTCAATAAAAGCGTTTTGATCAAGTGGAGCATCTATTTGCTTACCTGAAAGAGCCCAAATTCTTTGAAGTGCACGTAACTGAAGCGATGAATTAATATTAAGGATACCCTCAAGAACTTGTGATTTAACAGTATCTTCTTCAAGTATCTTTTTATATGCGGCTGTTCCGTTTTTCTTGATTTCCATTTCTACATATCTAAATGTAGAGTTAATATCGTCAATATCAACAGTATTAAAGTCATCCCAGAATTTAGGGTCAGATTCATTAAATTTTCTGGTTGGGCAGTTTCCGGATTCATGCGACTTAATACCACAATAAAAACAAGGTGCTGGGTAACCACTCACAAGTGAGTCCGGTAACAACACATTAATTCTGTTTGCTTGCCCTGCAAAATCTTCATTAATTACAGTACACCAGTTATCAATAGTGCTTGTATTTATTGAAAAATTTAAATCTTGTATAACAAAGTCTTTACCCAAAAGATAAGCATTTCTATAGTTTATATATGGGAAATTAGGTGTAAGCCCATCCCAATTGATATTTACTCTTCTAGGTAATTCGTTATTGAAGTTCAAACCTTTTCTATCAACAATTGCACTTACACAAGGCCAATACTTATCTGGCATGTGAGTTTTTACGTTATAAAGAGTCTGTATGAAATCTTGAGTCCATTCACGCAAGGTCGAAATATTCTCGACAGGTATCATAAGGTAGTTTTCACTGATACTATATTTTAGTTTAAGTCGTTGTAATATAGCTTCAAGTTCAGCAAACATAAAACGCCAACCGGCTTGATATTTTTTATCAAAAATACTTCCCAATGGGTGCACAATTGCATACCAAGACTGCGTTGATGGATAAGGAAGTTTTGGGTTTGCTAAAAATATAGCCCAGTCTACCTTTGCAAGTTTTGACTCTAAGATATTATCATTATAGTTTTTTTCTTTATTAAAAGTCAGCCCGGGAATGTTTTGACCTAATTCTTGCAATTTTGGATGAATTAAGATAGATAAGTTTTGATGAGAAGTTGAAAGACTTTGTTGTTTCAACACATCATCAAATTGCAAAGAAAGGGCTTTCTCAGGGTCAATGAGTAAAGTTGCCGGAAATGCTTGTATTGAAATAGTAGTCGGGTTAAATTTTGTCCAGACATAGAGTTTGGCAATAGCCAAAAGAATCTCACTAGAGAAAAAGAACCACAAACTTTGATTACCTATTGATACTACAGGAATTCCGCTATAATCTTGAAAGGTTTGCGAAACAACAACAGGAAGTTCTTTGTCCCAAGCGACCCAAAGGGCAAAGCCTTCGGTTCTGATGGAAACATCATTATCAGAAGGGATGTTGAATGTATTTATAAGACTAGCAATATCTTTCATTTTTCACCTTTTTATACTTTGCAACAGAATTATTTTTTGTTTTTATAACATAAATCCACAAAAAGGAAAAGACCATGGATATTAGTAAAAAAATCGCAGAAATAAAACAGTTGCCGGGATTTGAAGAGAATGTCGGCATGATACTTGTTCACAATGGAACAGTAAGAGCTTGGTCACGTAATGACCATTCAACAGTCTTATCGGTCAAAGTTCAACCAAACCATAGGCGTATTCAAGAAATTTGTGAAGAATTTGAAAAAAGAGAAGGTATCTTCAAAGTTTTCGGTCACGCAAATGAAGGCGAACTTAAACCATCAGATGACTTACTATTCCTCATCGTTGCAGGTGATATCCGCGAAAACGTGAAAGCTTGTCTTTCTGACTTACTTGATACTATCAAAAAAGAAGCTGTTTCAAAAGAAGAAATTCTTGCTTAATTTTTTCTAAAAAACATCTCTAGGGAACTCACTTTTATAATGAGTTCCCTTTTATTTTTTAAGAATAATCTATATCATGCTTTACTTTTTTCTTATATCAACGTATATTTTAGTTAATATATAGATTCAAGGAGTCGAACCATGTCCACCATAGATAAAATTTCCGAATATTTTGATCCAAAAATCGTATACAATAAAAACGAAAAACTCCTCCTCCAAGCTCTTCTTGAACGCATTGAAGGAAAAGATCCACGCTTAAGCACCTTCACAGAAAGAGATTTCCGTGACGTATTCGCTCTTGCAAACAATAACCTTACTCCAAAATATATGCAGAAAGGTACCATAGTTGTTAACGACAATACCCCACGTAATACAATTGAAGAAGCTCTTGATGAAGCAATACAACAAGTATTCTCAAACCCTAAGGATTAGAATATCTTTCTAAATCCACTACTGTTCTATAAAAAGCATTAACTTAATACTAACGAACTTCCTTTAAACTTCTACTTACAGATTTAAAGGAAGTTTTTTATTTAAGAAAAAATTATAAAAATAAAATTATATGATTATAATTAGTTATAAAGAAAATCCCTTTTAAAGAAGATTTTACTCCATCATATAAGAGAAAAAGGTAAAAAATAATTTTTATTATAGTAGTGCTTTAATTGATTTAAATTTTTTTAAAGAAAAAAGCTTGAAAAGTGTTAGGAAATAGCCTAAAAGTAGATATTCCTTTTCGAGAGGCTTTATGGAAATTAATTATTTTGATATAGTTATATTGCTAGTTCTTTTGTTCTTCACCTTACGAGGTGCATTTCGTGGAGCAATTGAGGAACTAACCGGACTTTTAAGTGTGGTCGTGGGTATTTTTGCAGCTCGCCAATACGCCACAGATGTATCGGTACACTTAAAGCCCTTCTTGGCGGAAGAGTGGATAGTTCCTGCTGCTTTTGTACTTATCTTTTTTATCTGTATAGTAATTGTTGCACTTTTGGGTTATTTCCTCCGCTCAGTCTTAGATGCCTTACTAGTAGGCTTTGTTGACCATGCTTTAGGTGCCGCTGTAGGCGCTGTAAAAGGTTTTATTATCTGTATTGCAATTGCTTATATCTCTCTTATTTTCCTAGCAGGAAGTGATATTATCACAAATTCACTTGCTATGCCATATTTACAAAAAGGCGTTGATTGGATTACTCAAGCAATTCCTCTTTAATAATCACAATTTAGATTCAAATACAATATTTAAGGTTTATATTTATGTACGATAAAGACAAAACGTATAAGGCTATTGACAGAGTTCAAGAAGTTATTGATGCACTACTCAAACCGGAAACAGGCTGCCCTTGGGATCAGGAACAAACACCTGAAACCATGACAGAATACCTTATCGAGGAATGCTTTGAAGCTGTTGATGCTATCCGTCAAAATAAGCCTGCACACGCGCTTGATGAAATGGGTGATTTACTCTTCAACCTCTGTTTTGTTGCACATAGATATAGCGAAAAAAAATCTTTTGACTTAGCTGACATTCTAAATTCAGCGGCAGATAAAATGATTCGTCGTCATCCTCACGTATTTGCTGATGCAAAGTTTGAAAATCGTGAAGAAATGGCTACTTCTTGGGCTGAAATCAAAAAACAAGAAAAACTACAAAATGGTGAAGAAGTAAAAGGTGTTTACACAAGCTTGGTGCGTAATCTTCCACCTCTCACAAAAGCATACAGAGTGCACTCAAAAGCAGCACAAAACGGTTTTACTTGGGAAACAGATGTTGAAGTAGAGCAACAGGTTGAAGCAGAATGGCTAGAGCTTTATGACGCACTACAATCAGGCAAAACAGAATCTATCGAACACGAACTTGGCGATATGATTTTCTCACTCGTGGAACTTGGTAGACGTAAAGGAATAAAAGCCGCTGTAGCAACTGATAACGCAACTCTAAGATTCTTAGAGCGCTTTGAAGCTATGGAAGAACTGGCAAGAGCTCGTAACCTTAAATTTGACGAACTAAGCCTTGATGATAAAGATACACTATGGAATGAAGTGAAACAAAACTTATCCAAATAATATATGATTTTTAATTTTAGATTTTTTATCTCTCTCCTTCTTATTTGCTTCTTTCCATTGCTTGCCAACGCAGAAAACTACTCTGTGGGCTTTGAAAGAATCTTTGTACCAATTGAATACGACAAGAGCTATCTTGAAGTTTCTTTGTGGTACCCAACAGAAGACAAAGCAAAAATGCAATCAGTAGAAACCGGCGGCGAAAAATTTCTGTTATCGAAAAATGCCAAAAAGATTGATGGAGAACAGAATTTACTATTAATAAGTCAACCAACTTTTGCAGAAAGTAACAGTTTCTCATCACTCTCATACTCACTTGCAAAAGCGGGTATTTTCGTTGCAGTTCTCACACACGTCGGTGATTGGGAGCATGATATGCACTATACGCTCACAGCTCATCAGCACCCAATCCGAGCATTGCATCTAAAATCAACAATAAAGTACCTACAAGAAGAAAAGAAACTAAAAATTAACTTTGAAACACTTTCAACTCTTTCTTTTGCTGAAACTGCACTTGCACCACTTCTTATGTATTCATTTCCAATAAGCTATAAGAATTTTGAAGCGTTTTGTAAAACCTATCCTAATGAAGCTATCTGTAACCTGCCTATGAGCGGGCAAATCAATAGGATGTATGCTGACATTAGTTACCAGCTAACTAAAAAAGCAAAAGAAAAAGATTTTTTTGTTCAAGAAACCGCAAGAATTCAAACTGAAAATGAACTACTGAAACAAAAATGGGAAAAAGAAGTAGAGAAAGCAAAAAAAGCTGCGGCAAGAGCAAAAAAAACTGAAGCTGAAGAAGTTCCTGAACCTGAATATCTGCCACTCCCCCCACCAGTAAAAGAGATAGACGCATACTATCCCAATATTAAGAATTTTTTCTTAGTAGAACCATCATTTAGCTTTCTCTTAGATGCTCAACTAAATGAAAACGACTCTTATAAAATCTATGCGCTTAATGCAGTGGGGAAAAATGCAAGCAATAATGCAGACCTAAACTTTTTAAATAAGCACTATGGGAAGTCTTTTAAACAGGTCCAGGTAAGCATGACCTCATATTTTGACTTACTAGATAGATGCAATAAGCACGATAACGAAGATCCTACTGAAATTTGTTCACAGATTTCTAAAGATACACACATAAAAATTATTAATTCTTTTGTGAATGATGTAATAAAACTCATGCACAAAGAAAATTCAATTGGGAGAAATTAATGTCATTTGTTGCGGGAGGGCGTACTAATGCCCGTTGTACACGTTGTAAGGATATCACAAGTCATGTGGTAGTGGTAGTAGTTGATAATTTACCGGTAAAAGTTGAGTGTTGCGCTTGCGGAAGCATGCATAAATACTATGCACCAGAAGCTAATAAAAAGAAAAGTGAATCCACAACATTACGTGTACGTGCGAACCAGTCAAGAGAACAAGCAGTAGAAAGCGCAAGCAAAGCTGCAAGCGTAAAGAGCACCACATCAAGCAGTAGAGCATCGTCAGCTAAGGCAATCACTTTAAAAAAAGGTGAAGATTTAGAACAGTTATGGCAAAAAAAGATGGCTACATCATTTTCAGAAGCGGTAAAGTACAATATGAATTTAGAAGTTGTAGCCGGAACAGTTATTGAGCATCCAACTTTCGGTCCTGGTGTTGTAGTTGAAATCGTAGGTGCAGACAAAGCAAACTTCTTATTCCGCGAAGGAATTAAGACATTAAAGTGCGCTCCTAAATAATAAGATGTGATATCTTTGCTAGTTTTTTTAGAAATAGCAAAATTAAAACTTGACATTTTTTAAAAAAATGTCTAATAAATAACTTCGTTGGAGCGGTGTCCGAGTCGGCCGAAGGAGCTCGCCTGCTAAGTGAGTATACGGGTAAAACTGTATCTAGGGTTCGAATCCCTACCGCTCCGCCATCAAGCTATAGTAATATAGATATATTACGAAAAAATGTCCTCTAATTCTAATGAGTTAGGGGACTTTTTTTATGCCATAAGAAAATTATAAGAAAATCCGCTTACTCTCTTCTTTGAGAAAAACAAAAATTCTCCTCAACCAAATGGAAGAGGAGAATTTATAGATTTTTTCAAAATACCATATCTTGAAAATAGCTTGACTTAGATATTTACAGTTTGATCAATTTCGTATTTTATATCATCAATAATCAAGCTTATCTTGTAACTACCTGTGATTCCATCAACACTTATAGGAAACTCGATAGCACGTTCATCTGAATCAAGGAAAGTACCTACGCACATAGCAAGAAATGGACGCTTAGTTGTTGGCACAAAATAAGCATGAGTTTTTTCACCTTCTAAAAGGAACATTACAAGTTGACCCTTTTCAAAACTTGCACTGAGAACTAATCTATCTTCTTCTTGCGCGATACGTACTTTATATTTTTCAGGAATTTCTGTTGCTGA
>CAYJEN010000021.1:8489-24891 GCA_964369185.1 uncultured Desulfovibrionaceae bacterium | reverse complement strand
GAACGTGTTGACGGTTTCTTTATTCCAAATGTATCTCTTATTGGCGCAGGCGCAGCAAAAACAATTCCACAAAGAATTCAATTTTTGAATGCAAAAAAACCTCTTATTGTTACAGATAAAGGAATCGTGGCAACAGGAATTTTAAAGCAAATCACAGATATTTTAGACGAAGCAGGCATGGCATATGCTATTTTTGATGAAACAATCCCTAACCCAACCGATAAAAACGTACATGATGGCGTTGACGCTTACAATAAAGCAGGCTGTGATAGCTTGATTTCTTTAGGTGGCGGCTCATCACACGACTGTGGTAAAGGTGTAGGACTTGTTGTTTCTAACGGCGGAAAAATCCACGATTTTGAAGGTGTTGACAAATCAACCAAACCATTCTTACCATACATCGCAGTAAACACAACTGCTGGTACTGCTTCAGAAATCACTCGTTTCTGTATTATCACTGATTTATCACGTAAAGTTAAAATGGCTATTGTTGACTGGCGCGTAACTCCTAGCGTTGCTATCAACGATCCATTACTCATGATTGGTATGCCTCCATCACTCACAGCTGCAACAGGTATGGATGCTCTTACTCACGCAGTTGAAGCATATGTTTCAACCGCCGCAACTCCACTTACAGATGCTGTTGCTGAACAAGCTATCAAACTTATCAGCCAACATTTACGTGTTGCTGTTGCTAATGGTAAAGATATCAATGCTCGTGAAGGTATGTGTTATGCTCAGTACATGGCAGGTATGGCATTCAACAATGCAAGCCTTGGTCACGTACACGCAATGGCTCACCAACTTGGTGGCTTCTACGATCTTCCACATGGTGAATGTAACGCTATTCTTCTTCCGGCTGTTGAAGAATATAACCTCATCGCAAACCTTGACAAATTCACTGCAATCGCTGAAATGCTTGGTGAAAATGTTGACGGTCTCTCACCATCAGAATCAGCTTACTTAGCTATCACAGCTATCAGACAGCTTTCTGCTGATGTTGGTATTCCACCAACCATTACCGAATTAGCTAAAAAATACGGTAAATCTGTAGACGCTAAAGATATTTCAATCATGGTTGGAAACGCACAAAAAGATGCTTGTGGTCTAACAAACCCACGTACCATGACTGATGCTGCTGTTACCGCTATTTACGAATCAGTATTCTAGGATTTAGAAGAAATTGTCTCCGATGGGCAAAGGGAATGATTCCCTTTGCAAACCCCTTTTCTTTTTCTCGTTCCTCGAAAAAGGGAAAAGTGTTTCAAAAATAATTATCACCATTGTCACTAGGAAACATACTCTAATCTAAGAATATAAAATAATACAACCAACTTTCTTTAATATCCACATAAGCGTATTAAAGGGAGTTGGTTTATTGTTTTAAAGTCGAGTAGTAAAAGCTGTCTTTAATGGCTAAGAAAATTTCTCCCACTTGAATGATTCTCGTGAAGAAATCCTTCTCAAGTATCGAGATTTACCTAAGCTTTATCAAAAAAAATATCCTTTAATGCGAACATACTAAGCAGATTAAAGGATATTTTTTTGTATATTTATAAAAGTTAAAGAGAAATTAAGTCTTTTATATGTGTACGAACACACTCTAGAGAAGATTTTTTTATTTCAACGTTACAGGAAATAATTTTCTTGTAAATACTTTTTCCTTTTTTCTCGAGGAACGAGAGAAAAAAGGAAAGGGGTTTGCAAAGGGAATCATTCCCTTTGCCCGTCGGAGATAAAAAAATCGAAGGCAAAAAAATTAACTATAATAAGGGTCTTCTTCTTTAATAATTTGGAAAGCTTTATTGTATTTTACACGCCCCGGGATACCCCAGTACTTTGTAACGCCGGCAACAGTACAAGGGAGTAAATCTTCCACATCTGTATCGAGAACAATAACATCACCAACTTCAAGCTTTAATAGCTGGTTAGCTGTTATTTGAGCGTCACCCATTTTTATTTTGAAGTCTACAGGAGTTTCAAGCAGTCTATCTTTAAGACGAGCTACCCAAGTATGATCAACTTCAAGACGCTCTGTTTGGAAAGATGCGTGAAGCTTTGAACGAATAGGTTCGATAGTCGCGTATGGTAAGCACACAAGCATTGAACCGATTGCATTTTCAAGCTCTACTTCAAAGTTGATAACAACAACTACATCTGATGGAGGAACAATCGCGGCAAATTGCGGATTGATTTCACTACGTACCAATTCAAGCTTAACATCGTGAACAGGTCGCCATGATTCTTCCATATTTTCAAGAATAATTCTGACTACTTTGTCGATAACTGCTTGCTCAATACTGGTAAACTCACGCCCTTCAACTTTTGGTTGAGCACCTTGTCCGCCGAATACGTTTTCAACAAGAGCAAAAACAAGTCGAGCATCAACAATAATAATAGCGTTACCACGTAGTGGTTCCATTTTAAATATGTTGATTGAGGTTGGAACAGGGAGAGAACGTAAAAAATCGCCAAATTTTGTCATATCAATGGAGATTGGGTTTAGCTCTACACGCTTACGTATGACGTTCGTCAAAGCATTTGTGCAAAGACGAGCTAACCTATCGTTCACAATTTCAAGAACTGGCATACGTCCTCGAATGATACGATCTTGATTTGCTAAATCGAAAGCAACTACATCGGAGTCATCATCGGGGATATCGCTTTCTGTGTCGATTTGTCCGCCTGATAATCCACGAAGGAGAGCATCTACTTCATCTTGTGCGAGGACTTTATTCATACGCTTATTCCTTAATTAAAATTAGAATTTTAGACTTTATTCTTTTTCTTATAAATGGTCAAGTTTTTGTCACTCTCATTAAAGTTTGTTGTGAGAAGATAGTTTTGCTTATTTTTTTCTTGTCAGTCAAAACAAGTTCAGCTATCTTAAAGGCATGAAAATTATATCATCACAAAATACTATTGAAAGCAAAGTTAGTCTATCTAGCCAAAATATAAAGATTTTACATCTACTTTGGATGCACGAACTCTATAACAAAAAAGCTCTTTGTTCTGGAGTTGGCAAGTGCGGAAAATGTAAAATCCGTTTTATATCTCCCGCACCTAAACCTTCTCAGGACGAAAATGAACTTCTTACTTTCGACGAAATTGACAGTAACATACGCTTATCATGCAAACATTATGCCAAAGATGAACACATTATAGAACTCATAGAAGAAGATTCTCAAACTGTTAATAATATTAATGATAAAGATAAAAATATTAAAGGAGAAAAATATTTTCTCAAGCATGAAAAACAAGAAAATCTTCCAGTTTGTCTTGCTATAGATTTTGGAACAACCAGTTTAGAATATACACTTTTTAAAGATTCTAAAGTCTATGCTCATGGAAAAATATTAAATCCAATGCAAGGCATCGGCAGTGAAGTTATGGCTAGATTAGAATTTGCAAAATCTTCTGAAAATGCCAAACTTTTAAAGAACAGAACTTGGCAAGAAATAAAAAATATTGTTTCTGAGAGTCAAAATTTAGGCTTAATTGTTGAGCAGATTATTTTCTCTGCAAATTCTGCCATGACATATCTTGCTCTTGGGCTCGAATCAAAATCTTTAGCCACTGCGCCCTACTCCTTAAGCTATATGGGTGGAGATGTTCAACATATAGAGGGTTTACCACCGATTTTTATTCCTCCTCTACTTGCTCCTTTTGTGGGTGGGGATATTTCAAGCGGACTGTTTGCGCTTCATCAAAGAGAAAATCTTTCCTATCCTTATTTATTTGTAGATATGGGCACGAATGCTGAATTTATTCTTCATGTTTCTGAAAATGAAAATTATATGGCATCAGTTCCGCTCGGGCCTAGTGTTGAGGGAGTTGGTCTTACTTTTGGAACTGTGGCAAATTCAACAAGCATAGTTGACTTTAATTTGACTCCGCTCGGATTAAAAGAAATTTTGCTCGATGGTAAGCAAGGAAAAGCTAAAGGAATTTGTGGAGTTGGCTATCTTCATCTGCTACAAATTTTATCTCGAATAAGTCTTATTGACAAAGAGGGGCATTTCATTATAAAACCAAGCATGCCGCTTGCTCGAAAGGTTGCACAATTTACTGAAAGCACGTGCGGCAATTGTTTACAACTTAACCATGGAATTTATTTATCCGGACAAGATGTTGAAAGCCTTTTAATGGTAAAAGCTGCATTTCGTACTGCTTTTGAAATTCTTCTTGATTCCTCTTCTATTAATGAATCTCAGCTTCAAAAAGTATATGTAGCCGGCGCATTTGGAAAATACCTAAAAACAGATACAATTACAGATCTTGGTTTTCTACCGCATTCACTGCTTTCCAAAATCGAGCAGATTGGAAACAGCTCTTTAGAAGGCGCACAGCTTTTATGCACATCACACAACCAAAAACATATAAAAAAGATATTCAGAGATTATAAGCATATAGAGCTTGCTAATCATTCTGCATTTTCAGAAATTTATATGAAACATTTTAACTTAGAGTAAATATGAGACACAATTATCAAGAAAAAGCTAAACCTTTCTTCCCTCTTTTTGCACGCCCGAATTCTTTTGTTCAAAGCTCAATGGTAGCAATCGGCGAAGTTATTGAAGAAGTTTTAAATCAAAGCCCATCACAACGTCACGAATTAAAATACGCTATACGCGATCTTTCAGCTCTTCTCACAAATGAAAGAGCAGATATGGCAAAACCTTACTGGACATCATCACGCTTTATTGCTGCATACACAAGTTTTTTCCTTCCTTGGAACCTTATCAGACTCACTCAACTCTATCCATACCTTGAACTTCCTGAAGTTGAAGATGGTGATTATGTTGTTGATATCGGCTCAGGCACTCTTACAGCTATTATAGCTTTATGGATTGCTCGCCCCGACTATAGAGAAAAAAAGCTTAATATTATTGCTACCGACGTTGCCAATAAACCAATGGAAATTGGAAAAGAAATCTTTGTTCGTCTTATAGATAAACTTGATATTTCTTTAAATTGGAATATTAGACTCGAGAAAAAACACAGTCTACAAGTTGCTAAGGGCACAGGATTAAACTTTGAACGTGCACCAAAACTTCTTATTTCAGCAAACGTACTTAACGAACTTGAAACTCGTCAAGGTCTTCAAAAGAAAGAACTTAATAACTTCTTCTATGACTACACCCAAGAAGTGAAAAACTTTATTGCTGAAGATGGTGCTTATCTCGCTATTGAACCAGGTACAAGACAAGGTGGACGTATCATCACAAGTCTACGTGAAAATGCGATAGAGAATCAACTCTTCCCTTATGCTCCTTGCCCGCACCCTTTTGACTGCCCTATTCAAAAAAATAGAAAGTTAAATACATGGTGTCACTTACAGTGTCCTACTTACTCACCAAGCTGGCTTAAAGAAATTTCTAAAGAAGCTAAAATGGAGCGCGATAACCTCAATCTTTCATTTGTTCTTCTTAAAAAGCAATATGAAGGCGGCTACCCGAATGTAGGTCGTGTTATTTCTAATGCTTTCTCTGTACCCGGTCGTGGAAGATGTAGATACATCTGTACTGATAGAGGGCTTGCTCTTTTAACTGACTCTGCGCAACTTCCTCACTCAGTTCTTGTATCAGTACAAGTTACCCCGAAGAGAGACCAAAAATCAAATGCTTATATTGCATATATTGATGATGGTGGTGCATACTAAAACTTCAAGAGCACTTGAAAAAAATAGTTAGGGTATATTCATAAATTGTGAATATACCCTTTTTTGCGAGCTTTTTTATGTTGCATAAACTTAGAAATAGAACTTAATTCATGATAAAAAAGAGAAAATACATCCGCATTCAAATGTATTTTCTCTTTAAATAATTTTACAAAAACCTTTTTACTATTCTTCTTCTTTTTCTTTAGGAACATACTGTGAAAGCATTATTGTTCCATTCATATAATCTTTTATGCTTGCAACTTGAACAAGAAATTTATCTTTATGTTCTCCCTCAAGCGGTGGTGATTGAGGAACTATGATTGAATCGGGATTTACAAATTTTCCATTTTCTTTAATTCTAAAGTCAAGATGTGGTCCTGTTGAAAGCCCTGTTGAACCCACATAGCCGATAATTTCCCCACGCTCAATAAATGCGCCTTTCTTTGTTTTTTTATCATATCTTGATAAGTGAGCATACATTGACTCTAAACCATTGCTATGCTTCATTATTATAAGCTTACCATAACCACCTTGAGTTCCTACAAAAGTAACTGTTCCATCACCAACTGTGCGAACCGGAGTTCCGCTAGGTGCTGCATAGTCAATCCCTTGGTGGGGGCGAACTGTGCCTAAAATAGGGTGCCTGCGAGCCATTGTGTAGCCGGAACTGATTCTGGTGTAGTCAAGCGGACTTTTAAGAAGGAGCTTTTCAAGAGCTTCACCATTTCCATCATAATATGATTGTGAAGTTCCTTCCATTTCATAATGATATGCTGAATATGTTTTATTTTTATTTGTATAAGAAACTGCTAATATATCGCCATAACTTACAAATTCACCATCACGATATTTTTTCTCAGCTAACACTTCAAAGACATCGCCTTTTTGAATATCACGGAAAAAGTCAACTTGATAAGCAAGAATATTTACAATAGTAGGAGTAAGAGATGCTCTTTCACCAAGTGCATCAAGAGCACCGGAAAGGCTTATGTCTATTTCTGCAGTAATGTGTGCAAGTTCTATATCATATATAATAGGAGAAATTGAAGCTGTAAAGTTATAGTCAACTTTTTCCTCACCTGCTTCATTTACTGCAACCACCGGTTCGGCATTTAAAACAAATATTTCAGATTTGTTTCTTTCATATTCAAATCGAATAAGCTGTTTATCTTCATTAAGAGTAATAGAATATGGCGCGCTTGCTGTAATTCTTTCAAGTTCATGAATATCTTTTGAAATATCAATAGCTTCATAAATTTCAGCTTGGCTAATATATTTATTTAATATGGTGCTTATTGTTTCACCATTATTAACATGAGCTATAATAATTTCTTCATTATTATTTAATGGAGTTTCATCAAGGCTTGTAATATTCTTTGATATGACTGTTCTAACAGATCCATCTCTTTCAAAAATTTGCGCTGCCGGAAGTTTTTCACCTGCTTGACTAAAAAATTCTAGGTCAACAGTATCTAACTTATTAGGATTTTCTTGGTTTGCTTCACTCGAAAGAGCTATTGCCTCAAGTTTCTTTCCATCTGAATTTTTTTGGCTTTCATCTACTATTGAAACACCAAGTTCATTAGTAGCATCTAATTTTTCAGAAGCCTGATTCTTTGAAGTTGATTGCGTAAAGTTTGAAAGTGGTGAATGTTCACTAAAAGTAACTGCAATTAGAGCAAATAACACAAAACAAATAAAAATAATTTTTCTTTTCATAGGTCGATAATCTAGTTTTATAGTCTTATGGGGTTAATAAAATTTATGCAATTAAATACTCTTTTTAGTAATCTTTGTCTAGCGAATTAATTCATAATAAAAGTTATATATACAAAACTTCATTTCTATCTATCTAATATAACAATCAATTCAAGAACTTTTTTTTAAAGTATAAAAAACTGGACAACTTAGAATATACAAGTTATACATACAATAATAAAACTATAGGGTTTGTCTATGTTAAAGGTTGATTACTTTTCCATAAAGTGGAATTTACTTCTTAAGTTAGAAGATTATTTATTTAATAATCAAACTTCTTATAATATGGAAATTCTTAATAATATCACAAGCCTTAAGCTGTCTGGAATGCCTATAGATTTATACAATCCAATACTAATAAAAGCACCTACTTCAGCCGGAAAAACGCATCTTTTAGATTCATTGGCTCTGACTTTTCACAAGCAAGCACCTAATTTCAAAATAGCTTATGGAAAAGCACATGGATTAATCAATATTTTCAATGATAAAAAGAATCAAGCTCGACGTATTGAAGAGTTATATGAAGCTGATATCCTCTTACTTGACGATATTCACCTCCTTGTAGGTAGACCCGACATACAAAAAGAACTTGTACTCTTAATTGATAACCTTATAGGAAATAACAAACTTGTTGCTGTAACCTACTCAATTGATAAAAACCTTGAACAAAGCTCTTTCTTTAGCTTTTCATGGACATTGGAAGATGCCCTTCTTTCAAGACTTTCTTCCGGTATTGTATTCAACCTAGAAAATCCGGACCTTGATGTTCGCATGCGTGTTGTTGAAAAATTATCTGAAGATTACAAACTAAATCTTACAAAGGCAATGTGCTTATCAGTAGCAAGATTTAGTCAGGATATCCGACAACTTAAAGGCGTTCTAAAAACAATTGCAGCATATACAAAAGCTACAAAAATATCTATAGATGAAGAAGACTTACTCCGCATGCTCAACGGCTATGGTGATAGTAACAGCCTTTCTCCTGAACTGATAATAGCACACACTGCAACTTACTTTGGCTTACAGACAAAAGAACTCAAAGGTACAAGCAGAAAGAAAAATATTATTATGGCACGTCAGGTAGGTATGTATCTTTGCAGAAAACTTTTAGGACTCTCGTTCAGTAGAATTGCTGACCTTTTTGGTGGGAAAGACCATACAACTGTTATCCATGCATGCAGAAAAGTAGAAGATCAACCTGCACTTCAACCTACACTTGAACTTCTTACAGAAAAAATTAACTATAACTCAACTTTATTAACAGGCTTTTAATTGTTTCTTGTTCAAAAAATAACAATATATTCTTTATAATTATAAACGTTATAAATAATTTTGATAAAGTATCACAAAAATAATTATCATGAAGTGCTTTACAAAATAAAAAAAATACGCTAAGTTGATATGAAACTTGTACTAAGGTTAAACTATTTGTTTAAACAATCAAACTGTTAAAGAAATCTAACATTAGGTTTTATTTAGACTTTTGACATAACATTAGTATATGAATTATTTTTTAGCATTAAAACTTTTATTGTTTATCTAAAAAACTTGCTTTATGTTTATTTGAATTTCCTGCAATTAAATTTATTTTTTTGCAAAATATTTATGCGTTTTAAATCAGTGTAGATTTCGCGCATTAGCTTTTTTAACCTTATAACTAAGAACATTTTAAGGATTTAGGATTATGAAAAAAACTAGAATAGCTATTAACGGTTTTGGTCGTATTGGTCGTCAAGTATTTCGTGCACTTCAAGAATCTTATAAAGATCAAATCGAAGTTGTTGCTATCAATGATCTTTGCGATGCTGCTACAAACGTACATCTTTTAGAGTTCGATTCTGTATATGGCAAAGCTAACTTCTCAGCTACTCTTGAAGGCGATGTTATTAAAGTGGGCGATTGGAATGTAAAATGTCTTGCTCAAAGAGATCCTAAATTACTTCCTTGGGGCGAACTTAATGTTGACCTTGTTGTAGAATCAACAGGTATCTTCCGTTCTGCTAAAGATGCTGCTGTTCACATTGCAAACGGCGCTAAAAAAGTAGTTATTTCAGCTCCTGCAAAAGATCAAGATATCACCATCGTTATGGGCGTAAACCACGACGACTATGATGCTTCTAAACACCATGTTCTTTCAAACGCTTCTTGTACAACAAACTGTCTTGCTCCTGTTGCTAAAGTTCTTGAAGAAGAATATGGCATTGAGTCAGGTGTTATGACTACTATCCACTCATACACCAATGATCAACGTATCCTTGATCTTCCACACAGCGATTTACGTCGTGCTCGTGCAGCTGCTTGTAACATTATCCCAACTTCAACCGGTGCTGCTCAAGCTGTATCTGAAGTATTGCCTTCTCTTAAAGGTAAATTTACAGGTTTCTCACTTCGTGTGCCTACACCTACTGTTTCTATCATCGACTTCACAGTTATTCTTAAAAAAGAAACAACTACAGAAGATATGCTTGCTAAAATGAAAAAAGCTTCTGAAACAGATCTTAAAGGTATCTTAGAATACTGCGATAAAAAACTTGTTTCTATGGACTTCAAAGGAAACCCACACTCTTCTATCTTAGAAGTTGAATATTCATACATTCAAGATGGTAACATGGCAAAAATCATTGCTTGGTATGATAACGAATGGGGTTACTCAAACCGTATCTGTGATCTTATCGTTCACATGGCAAAACAAGGTTTCTAATTTTTATTAGGGTGTGTTTAGAAGCATACTCTAGGCAATCAGCTTAATGCTTTAAGGGTGAAATTTTAGCTTTATAAAATGCTAATATTTCACCCTTTTTTCGTATTTGATAATTGTATCTATTTATTAAAAAATTCAGTGCAACCATAGAGCGCAACATTTTCATCTTTATTCAAATAAAGAGATACTGTTTTTAAGTAGGAGTGATGCGTTCTTGAATTTGTAAATTCTTTATAAAAAGCATCAGAAAAAATATGCTCATGCTTTGCAGAAATTCCACCTGTTAAAACTATTGTCGAAGGAAGAAGGGTAAGAGCTAAATTTCTTAAAGCTCGTGCAAGCCAAATTGAAAAATACTCAAAAGCTTTTGCATCTGTCGGAATTTGAACTGAAGGAATATCTTCACCGGTTATGAACTTATTAATTAGTCGTAGCCCCGAACCTGTAAGAACATTATCGAGAGTAGGAAAATCAATAGAAAGTTCTTTACAAATAAAGTTTGAAAATTCCACCTCAAATGAATCTGACAAATAGAAAGGACAAACCTGATGCCCGCCCTCAGATGGAGCTAGCACAACTTTAGAGTCTTTCATATGAAGTGCAGATACACCAAAGCCGGTTCCTGCTCCTGTTACTACAATAGGATATTCATACTTATCCTCTTTAGCCTCTACTTTTTCCGAAAACAGCCTAGTAAATCCATGTTCCCTTTTGTGAACAAACGCCATTGCTTGTGCGCTAAAATCGTTTACAAGTTTTACCGGAGGAAAGTTTGGAATATCACTTCGTAATTCATTTACATCTAAATTCCAACTAAGATTTGTGAGAATACCATAATTTTCATTCTCGATAGGACCGGCTACAGCAAAAACACAAGATTCGATATTTTCCGGTGAAAACCTAGCGTCAAGAGAATAAAGTTCTTTATAAATTTCTGTGAAGCTTTTTTTTTGCGAAGAGCTCCATGATGTAGTAAGCATAAAATAACTATTTTCTCTCTTTTCAAAAAGTGAAAAACGTGCGTTGGTTCCACCAATATCAGCAGTAAGATAGTACATAACAACCCCAAATATCAATAATTTCTATTATTAGAATTAAAGCCTTTACTTCTATATGCATTAATGATAAAAATTGAACTGTAACTTCGCTTCAGAAGTTAGTTTTTCAATTTTTGAGCATTATTTAGTTTCTCGATTAAGAGCATTAAGGATTTATAACGGAATACGTATAAAAAGTACAGACAAATTTGAACTTGTATAGATAATTAAGCAAGAGGGAATCAAATATGGATTTTTATTTTGACAGAACTCAGTGCCTTAATACGACCAAAGCCTTAAAAAAAGAGTGGCTTCAAACTAATGGTTTGGGAAGCTATGCCTCATCTACAGTTTTAGCGTGTAATACAAGAAAATATCATGGTTTATTTAATATAAATCTTGAAAGTCCGCCTAGTAGATATGTTTTACTTTCAACGATTGAAGAGTCAATCTACTCTGAAAAAGAAGAAAATATCTTTTCTACAAGACAGCATCCTGATATATTTTATCCTAACGGTCACGAAAACCTTGAAAATGTTGAAATTCAAGGAGTGCCAACTCTAAACTATAAGTTCGGAAATATAAAAATTTCTAAAGAAGTGCTTATGGTACAAGATAGAAATATCACTCTTGTACGTTACTTTGTGGAATCAGCAAATAAAGAACCTTTAGTTCTTAAACTAAAACCTTTACTTGCCTATAGAGAGATTCATGCGCTTACCTACGAAAATGATGCAATTAATAAAGATGTCACACTTTTAGAAAATGGTTTTGCCGTACAGCTGTATGATATATTACCACAACTTAATATTTTTGTGGATAATGAAAACAAAGCAACATTCAAAGACGATAGTTTTTGGTGTAAAAATGTGCATTATGCAGTTGAAAAAAAACGTGGTTTTAATAGTGAAGAAGACCTTTATTGTGCAGGATATTTAGAAATTCCAATTACGGAAAACACTCCTATTTATCTTGCAATAACAACAGAAGAAGTGAAAGAACCTCTTTCAGATCTTTGGGCTTTAGAGTGCACAACGCAAAAAAAATTAAACCTTCAAGCCGATACAGTACTCAAGCACTTAGAACTACAAACAAATACATTTCTAAGCAAATCACCTAGTGGAATGCTTGAGGTTATAGCCGGTTATCCTTGGTTTCAAGCATGGGGAAGAGATACTCTTATAGCTCTTCCCGGCGTCTGCTTTGCAACAGGCAGAATTGAAGAAGGTAAAACCGTTTTAGAAAATATAACAAAATTTATCAATCGTGGACTTATTCCAAATATGTTCTCAGCAGATGGAAATAATTCTTATAACTCGATTGACGCCTCACTATGGTTTGTTTTAGCAGTTCAAAGCTTAGAAAAATATGCTCCGGCAGAAGATGAGTTTATTCGTAAAGTTTGCTACCCTGCTATTAAAGCTATCCTTAGTGGATATGCTCACTACGCTTCAGAGATAATACCGGAAGTATACCTAAATAAAGATGGTCTACTCCATACCGGTAATTATGAAACTCAACTCACATGGATGGACGCACAAGTTAACGGAGAGCCTGTAACTAGTCGTTTTGGATATGTAGTTGAAATAAATGCCTTATGGTTTAATGCCCTTTGCTATGCTAAAGAATTAAGCATTCGTTACGGTGAAGATCTTCACCTTGCAGATACTTATCTAGAAACATTTGCAAAAGCATTTAGAGAAAAATTCTGGACTATTCTTTATGGTGGATATTTAGGCGATGTTGAATCCAACGGTTCATTAGATTTATCCATACGCCCAAATCAGATTTTCGCTGTTTCTTTACCTTATTCGGTATTGAGCAAAGAAGATCAAGTGCATGTTGTAGATGTTGTGCGTAACTATTTATTGACTCCTTACGGAATCCGTACACTTTCAAGGCGTTCACTCAGTTATAAAGGTAAATACGAAGGAAATTCGGAACAGCGCGATTCTGCTTACCATCAAGGCACTGTTTGGCCATGGCTTTTAGGTGCATACGGCGATGCATTAATTAAAACATCAACTAACTTAGATAAAGATGTTGATGAATTATTAAATGTACTCACCTCCTTATTCACCTCTCATTTGTATGATGCAGGAATTGGTAGTATTTCAGAAATATTTGCTGGCGACCCACCACAAGTGCCCGACGGGTGTATAGCTCAAGCATGGAGTGTTTCAGAATGTTACAGATTACTACAAAACCTTAAACAAGCTTCTCCGAAAGTATTTACTAGATGGGAAGAAAAAATAATTAAGAATTTGGCTGAAAAAGTTTAGAATGTAGTTTAACAAGTTTTTTTTCACGTTTCGGGTTTGTGGAAAATTATGAGAGAATTAAAAGCATATAAGGTTGATGGGTTACAGGTTAAAAAAGATTACAATTAGATTTGAGGAGCGCATTATGAGGGTTTTAATGTTTGGATGGGAGTTTCCGCCTTATATAAGTGGCGGGCTTGGAACAGCTTGTTATGGAATGACTCAAGGGCTAATCCAAGCCGGAGCGGAAGTAATATTTGTTTTACCGGCAACTCCAGATGCTGGAGCTCAAAGCAATAGCAAATTTAAAATGAAATCAGCTTCGGGCACTGTTGTTCGCGATGAGGCTGAAAAGTTATTTGAAGTTCATAGTAAAAGCTCACTCATGGAAAACATCAGTTTTCATTGGGTCGACAGTACTATAACGCCATACGCAACTCAAACTACATACCACGAGTATATGTCCCAAATCCAAAAGGATTTTGATAATACAAGTTATTTTTCTGAGAAATCAATATCAGAAAAAACTATTCACTTAAAAGGAGGATATGGAAAAGACCTTATAGATGAAGTCTACCGCTACGCAAAGGCAGCCTCTTCTATAGCTCTTGGCGAAGAATACGATGTTATCCACGCTCATGACTGGATGACATATCCGGCAGGCGTTCTTTCAAAACAAATAAGTGGTAAACCTCTTATTGTGCACGTGCACGCTACTGAGTTCGACAGAACAGGCGAACAAGTAAATCAGCAAGTGTACGATATTGAAAGATTCGGTATTCAGCACGCCGATATGATTTTTGCCGTCTCTCAAAGAACAAAGGACATAGTTGTTCAAAGATACGGTGCTGATCCAGATAAAGTGAAAGTTGTCTATAATGCTGTAACAAAAAAAGAAGCACTTACAAGATACAATGTAAGCCCTCTTATGAACGACGAAAAAAGAGTTCTTTTTATGGGAAGAATTACTTTCCAAAAAGGTCCTGAATATTTCGTAGAAGCAGCACGTTTAGTTCTTGAAAAAATGCCTAATGTCCGCTTTATTATGGCGGGTAGTGGCGATATGAAAGAAAGAATGGTAAAACGTGCCAGCGAATTAAGAATAGGCGATCGCTTCCACTTTCCCGGTTTTATGAAAGGTGAATCTGTTGATAAAATGTATGCCTTAGCCGATTTATATGTTATGCCTTCAGTTTCTGAACCTTTCGGAATAGCCCCTTTAGAGGCTATGGTTTATGATACTCCGGTTTTATTATCTAAGCAGTCCGGAGTTGCAGAAGTTCTAAATAATAGTTTGAAAGTAGATTTTTGGGACGTAAAAGATATTGCAAATAAAATTTGCGCAGTTTTAAGTTATGAAAAATTAAACTCAACAATAATTGAAAAAAGCCGTAAAGAGCTTGAAGATATTTCTTGGTTTAGTTGTGCGCAAAACATTCATTCACTTTATTCTAGTTTAGCAGGAGTTTAGTATGAGTTCCGTATGTTTATATTTCCAAGTACACGTGCCTTACGCCTTTCGTGATTACTCATTCTTTGAAATTGGTGAAAACCCATTTTATGAAAATGAACAAGAAAATTTTGAAAATGTTATAAACCTTGCTCGTGAATGCTATTTACCAGCAAATAAAATTCTTTTGGAACTCATAAAAAAACATGACGGCAAATTTAAAGTAAGTTTTTCCATAAGTGGAACTAGCTTAGATTTATTTGAAGCTCACGCACCTGAAGTGATTGAATCTTTCCAAGAACTTGTAGAAACAGGTTGTGTTGACTTTGTTGCTGAAACTTATGCACATAGTCTTAGTTATTTATGCTCTAAAGATGAGTTTAAAGCACAAGTTAGTATGCAAGCGCGCCTTATAAAAAAATGGTTTGGTATAAATCCTAAAGTTTTACGCTCAACAGAGTTTATGTATAATAATGAATTAGGAAAATGGGCTGAAGATGCAGGATTTAAAGCTATACTTGCAGATGGAAACGCTTTAGGTTTCAAAAGTCCTAACTTCGTATATTCTCCGCAAGGCTGTGAAAAAATAAAACTTTTATGCAGCAATGCAGGGCTTTCAGAAGATATTTCTCTACGTTTTACCGATGGTAACTGGAAAGAATATCCTCTCTATGCGGATAAATACGCTAATTGGCTACAGTCCGTAGAAGAAAATGCGCAATTAGTAAATATCTTTTTAAAATATGAAAATTTCGGCATTCATAATAACAAAGAAAGTGGTATTTTTGATTTCTTAAAAGCTCTACCTGAAAAAGTGCTTGAAAACAAAAATTTCAACTTCAAAACATTAACTGAAGCAGCGAAGCTTACAGCGGGTGAGAGCGTAGATGCTCACTACATGACTTCATGGACAGGCAGTGAAAAAAATCTTAGCTTATGGCAAGGTAACGATTTACAGCACGACGCTCTTCATGCGTGTTATAGCCTAGAAAAAGAAGTAACAACTGCAAATAATAAAGCATTACTTCAAATCTGGCGTATTCTTCAAGGCAGTGAGCAGATTGCTGCAATGTCGCTTGATGGTTATGCTCCGGCATCAACTTGCTATCTATTGCCGGAAAAAAATGCTTATGATGTTTATATCAATTATATGAACATATTAGCTGACCTAACTTTAAGAGTAAAAGAAGTTCTAAAAAATAAAAAAACTAAGCCGACAACAACTAAATCAAAACCTTCGGCAGTAAAAAAACAAAAGAATACAGACATTGAAATGGAAAGTGAGTTGTCTAGCTTAAAACTACGCACAAGTAAAAAAGATGAACAAGCAGCCTAACTTTGCAGCTGTTCGAGTAAAGTTAGATGATTTATAACGTCAGTTGAATTTAGGTGGGTGTGTTTCAAAAAGTTTTTAGAAGCACACCCAAAAAAATATTAACAATTAAATTTCGAGAGTATGATTAAAATATATTCTCTAGATACATGGAGTATCTGTATGTCCGATAAATACGAATTATTCTCAAGCCTTTTTGA
>CAYJEN010000021.1:6384-8389 GCA_964369185.1 uncultured Desulfovibrionaceae bacterium | reverse complement strand
ATACATGGAGTATCTGTATGTCCGATAAATACGAATTATTCTCAAGCCTTTTTGAAGTAAGTTGGGAAGTTTGTAATAAGGTTGGAGGTATATACGAAGTTATCACTTCAAAGGTATTGCAAGCAAAAGAACAATTTGGTGAGGACTATTTCTTATTAGGGCCAAGCCTAAAACGTAACCCTGATTTTGAAGAAACTGATGAACCTGTATGGGAACCTATAAGACAAGCTCTTGCTGCCAAAGATTTGCATTGCAGACTTGGAAGATGGAATATCCCAGGTAAACCAAAAGTAATTCTTGTTGACTTTGCAAGTAGATACAATAAAAACCAAGTTCTTTTTGAACTTTGGCAAAAATATGGGGTTGATTCCCTTTCAGGCGGGTTCGATTATCAAGAACCTGTTATGTTTTCTGCAGCCTGCGGTGAAGTAATTTCGGCTATATGGCAACACTATTATGCCCCTCGTGATATGGGAACTCTGGCGCATTTCCATGAATGGATGTGTGGCGCTGGACTTCTTACAGTAAAATCTTTAACACCTGAAGTTGGAACAGTTTTCACAACTCACGCAACAATGCTTGGGCGTGCTCTTGCCGGAACCTCTGTTGATATTTACAAAGAAATGCGTTCCATTAATCCAAAACAAGAAGCGGCGGCGCATGGTATTACAGCAAAATGTTCTATGGAAATGATTTCTGCTCGTGAAGCTGATGCCTTTACAACTGTAAGTCAAATTACCGCAAGTGAAGCTTCTGCTTTTCTTGCAAGAATACCTGACGTTGTAACCACTAACGGACTTGATTTAAGTATTATACCTGATTATAGCCAAGAACGTGAACTTGCAAAGACTAACCGTGAACGCTTAATTCAACCAATTGAAAGGCTTTTACGCAGAAAAGCACCGGAAAATTTAAGCATACTTACCATTTCAGGTAGATATGAATATCATAATAAAGGTGTAGATACTTTCTTAGACGCTTTAGCAGGTTTAAATAAAAAGTTAGCAGGTTCAAATATTAATGTTTGTGCACTCTTCTTAGTTATGGGCGGACATCATGGACTTGATCAAGAAGCTGTTAGCGGTGATCCAAATGTAAAGCCTAACCCGAATACCGATGAAGGGTTTATCACTCCTTTCAAAGTATATG
The DNA here is from genome assembly GCA_964369185.1 of uncultured Desulfovibrionaceae bacterium. Lineage (GTDB taxonomy): Bacteria > Desulfobacterota > Desulfovibrionia > Desulfovibrionales > Desulfovibrionaceae > CAYJAZ01. The sequence goes on along the minus strand of CAYJEN010000021.1, from coordinate 7,240 downwards.
ATCAGCCTAATGATGCTATTCTAAAAACATGTAAAGAACTCGGACTAACCAATAAACCGGAAAATAATGTTCAAGTTATTTTTGTGCCTGCTATGCTTGATGGGCATGACGGCTTCTTTGATATGGAATATTTCGATATTTTAGCCGGTTGTGATTTAGGTGTATTCCCATCATGGTATGAACCATGGGGCTATACTCCGCATGAGTCTGCTGCTTATGGTGTGCCTACTGTAACAACCGATCTTTCTGGATTTGGTTTATGGGTACGTGAAGAAGAGAAAAAATCAGATTTGGAAGGTTATGGTGTTATGGTTGTACCTCGCCAGCATTCTAAATATCAAAATGTAGTAAAAGGTCTTGAAGACTGCTTATTGGAATATCTACATAAATCACCTGAAGAGGTTCAAAAATTAAGAGAATGTGCTCGTTCTATTTCAGAAAAAAGCACATGGGAACACTTCTATCCTCTGTATTGCGAAGCTTATGAAATGGCAAGCGAAAAAGCAGCAAAAAGGGGTGCCAACTTAAAGGGGGTTCGTAAAAAGGAGCATCTATCTAAAGTATTGACTGCTTCTTCTTCTACTACACCGCTTTTACGTACTTTCACTGCTGTTGCTGAATTACCGCCTGCTCTTACTCGCCTACGTGAACTTTCACAGAACCTTTGGTGGACATGGCATCATGAAGCAAAACATCTTTTTATAGAATTAAATCCTCAAGCATGGGAAAATACAGGACATAATCCTGTTGTCGCTATTGAACAAGCATCACCTGACAGACTTCTAGAGCTTTCAGAAGATAGCAATTATATGGAAAGATTTAATCGTGTTCTAAAAGAATTCGATGCTTACATGGC
>CAYJEN010000021.1:0-6284 GCA_964369185.1 uncultured Desulfovibrionaceae bacterium | reverse complement strand
CTTACTCTTTCTGAAGCTATGGAACTTGTAGCCGGAACTTGCGTGTTCACAACTCATACTCCTGTTGATGCAGGTAACGAAAGATTCAACGTGGATCAAATTACACGTTACTTTACACACTGGACACAAACTGTTGGTATGAACATGAATAGTTTCATACAACTAGGAAAAATGGACGATAGCGATAACAGAGACTTTAACCTTACTGTACTTGCTTTACGTTTTGCAAACAAATCTAACGGCGTTAGCTGGTTGCATGGAGATGTTTCACGCAGAATGTGGCGTAATCTTTGGAAAGGTCTTGCCCTTGCCGAAATCCCAATTGAACATATAACAAACGGTATTCACACAACATCTTTTGTTGGCGATCACTTCAATAGTCTTTTGAAAAAGTATGTTTCACCTTACTGGGAAGAACTCCCTGCAAATGATTCTACTTGGGAAAAAGTTTATTCAATCCCCGATGAGTTATTCTGGGAAACTAAAAACCAGCAAAAGCAAATTCTTATTGATGAAATAAGAAAAAGAATACCAACTTTCATGGCTAAATTCGGTGTAGACAGAGGTTATTCTCATGCGTTAAATGAAAATCTATCTACTGATACTCTTATCATTGGTTTTGCCCGTAGATTTGCTCCATATAAGCGTGCTAACTTGCTCTTTGCAGATGCTGACAGATTAGCACGTATTATAAGTCAAGCTGGTAAACCGGTGGTATTTGTATTCTCAGGTAAATCTCACCCAGCCGATGAAAAAGGTATTGAACTTATTCAAGAAGTTGTAAAATACGCTCAAGATAAACGTTTCATGGGTAAAGTATTCTTTATTGAAGATTACAGCCTTTCTATCTCCAAAAAGCTTGTTCAAGGTTGCGATGTTTGGCTTAATAACCCACGTAGACCATATGAAGCAAGTGGAACCAGTGGTCAGAAAGTGCCGGTAAACGGTGGCATTAACTTTTCTATCTCAGATGGCTGGTGGTGTGAAGGTTATAACGGCAAAAATGGTTGGAATATTGGACCTGTCATCAATGAAGCAAATCTTGTCTATTCAGAGCAAGACGATTATGCCGATGCAGAGTCTCTCTACAATCTTTTAGAGGAAGCTCTCATTTCAACCTACTATGATAGAGATGTAAACAACATTCCTCATAAATGGATAGACATTGCAAAAGATAGCTTACGTACTCTTACCGCAGAATATAGTACAGGGCGTATGGTTTCTGATTACATGAATAAAGCTTATCTTCCTACCGCTGAAAGAAGTATTGAACTTTGTGAAAACTCATTTGAGCTTGTAAAAGCAAATGCAAAATGGTGCAGTGAAGTTAGTTCAGCTTTCAATGGTGTAAAGATTAATGATATTCAAATATCAGGCATCGATGGTGATGTAGTTGTTTGTGGACAACCGTTCAATGTTAAGGTAAATGTATCTCACGCTAATATTTCAAAAGAACATCTTGACGTTCAATTAGTAATGGGTAGAACAAATGGTGATGATTTTACATCAAAGCCGGAAATTCTTCACCTTTTACCTGTTGCAATAGATGATAATACTACGAACTATAGCGGAATTTACATTGCTAAAAAGAATGGAAGATATGCCTTTGGCGTACGTGTACTGCCTACAAAAGAAGGGCTTGCAACAAATAAAAGCAATCCTACCATTCTTTGGGGATAATATTAAATGACTGATGACATGGCAACAACAAGTTCAAAAAATAAAGAAAAAGTTTCTTCTAAAGAAAATGCTCCACTTGAAATTAAATTCCAAGTAAAGCCGAATGAAGAAACTCCGCTAGATGCAGAATCTGATTTACAAGTTCAAAAAGAACAGCCTCAAGTTGAAACGTCAAACACAAGCTTTGGGCAAGCACAAAATCAGACCTCAACTCAAGCGCCTCTATATTACGATTCCAATATGAATGATTATTCTTTAGGAAATTATCTTTCAGGAATTGGACTTGTTGTTGTCATGCTTGGATTTTTATATGCGCTTTTATGGTTTTTACGCAAATACGGCAAAGGAAACTTTCTTCCTATGGCGTCAAAAATCTCTCGTAATGATTTACGTTTAGAGGCTCAACTCCCTCTAGGCCCGAAAAAAACTTTATACGTTGTAAGGTATTTCGATAAAAGAATCTTATTAGGTGCAACAGATTCACAAATTACTCACCTTAGTGAAGACTATATTTTAGACGAAAACGACGAGAACTCAACACAAATAAAGCAAGAAAATTTTAAAGAAGTTGTTGAGCACTTTACAGACGATAAGAGATAAGTTATATTCAGCCCATGAAAGACTCATCAATTACGCAAACACATATTTTTAGACAGATGCTGACATTGCTTTTTGTGCTATGTCCTTTCTTCGTGCCTGAGCTTGCACATGCAGTTCCAACTGCGGCAGACAATACTCTTCCAAGCATAGGTCTAACCTTAAGCGGTGGTGGCACAGAGCCGGATAACGTTTCCTTGCTCTTGGAAATTCTATTTCTTCTCACTATTCTGTCTCTAGCGCCCGCAATTGTCATGATGATGACATCTTTCACGCGTATCATTATCGTTTTCCACTTTTTACGGCAAGCAATCGGCATTCAGCAGTTACCGCCGACACAAGTTCTTGCTTCTCTTGCAATTTTCCTTACAGTTATAATTATGTATCCTGTAGGAAAGCAGATAAATGATACTGCATTGCAACCATATTTGGCTGAACAAATCAGCTTTGAACAAGCCTTAGATACAGCACAAGTTCCTATCAGATCATTTATGTTCAAGCATACAAGAGAAAAAGATATCTCAATATTCTACTCTATCGCTCAAATGGAGCAACCTAAAAGTATTGATGAAGTTTCTACCGTTATGCTTACAGCCGCCTTTATTATAAGTGAGCTGAAAACAGGCTTTACTATAGGATTTTTAATATATATACCATTTTTAATTGTTGATATGTGTGTATCTTCTATCCTACTTGCTATGGGTATGATGATGCTACCGCCTATGATGGTATCTATGCCATTTAAAATACTTTTATTTGTTATGATTGATGGGTGGAATCTTCTTGTAGGTTCCGTTGTAAACAGCTTCTTAGGTTAAGGGGGGAAAGAGATATGAGTCCTGAATTTGTTATCGGTTATTGTAGAGCTGCAATCGAGCTAGTATTATCTATTGTGTTGCCGATCTTACTTGTAGGTCTAAGCGTTGGTGTTACAGTAAGTATTATCCAAGCGGCTACGCAAGTACAAGAGCAAACTCTTACTTTCGTACCAAAGCTTATCACTATCTTTCTTATGCTCCTTTTCACATTTCCTCTCATTATGGACAAGCTAAACTCTTTTACTATCAACGTATTTTTAAATCTTCCACAGTATATAAAATAAGACCTTTTTTATTATTATTTCGAGAGGGGGAAACCACGTTTTTGTGTCAAAAGCGAGGTTTCCCCCTCTCGAGCTCTCCCCCATCCTTAAAAACCATTTATGAGAACTTCAATATGTTATAAGCTCTATTTTAAAGTTATTGAGCAAAGAATTTGCTTATAAATCTCACCGCTTGCATGAACTTTATCTAACATAGAGGTTAAATGCGGTGAAGTTAAAAATTTTGTAAGGAAAGAGTTTCCCTCCCTCAAAAATTACAAACTAGCTTATCCTCCCTTAACTTGCTCATTATTAATAATTGATGTAGTGTTATTCCTATAAAATATGCGAGGATTGTATATGGATATTAGAGAGACATTGCTAGAAATGGGAAAAGAAGCAAAGGCAGCGTCGCAGAGTCTTTCACGAGCAGAAGGAAAAGACATTTCAAATGCGCTGGATATTCTGTCAAAACTTCTCAGAGAAAACAAATTTGCACTTATAGCTGAATCAGATAAAGATATTGCTAAAGCTATAGAAAAAAATATGTCTGTGCACGACAGGCAAAGGTTACAGCTCACCGATTCTATTATTGAAGAAATGGCAGAAGCATGTATTTATGCCTCACAATATCCACATCCAATTAATGTTACAGAAGAACAATGGCAAAGACCAAACGGTTTAACCGTTGGTAAGATGAGAGTCCCTCTTGGTGTTATTGCAATTATTTATGAATCCCGCCCGAATGTTACTATTGATGCCGCTATTCTTTGCTTAAGAGCAGGAAATGCTGTTATTTTACGAGGTGGTTCAGAAGCTATTCATGCAAACACAGCTTTATCAAAGCTTCTAAGTAAAGCATTATTGATGGCAAATCTACCTGAAAAAGCAGTGCAAATTGTTGAAACTACAGATAGAGCGGCAGTGCAAGCAATCTGTAAGATGCATGAATATATCGATGTTTTAATTCCTCGTGGTGGCGAGAGTCTTATACGTGCTGTTACGGAACAAGCAACTATGCCTGTTCTAAAGCACTTTAAAGGCGTGTGCCATATGTTTATTGAAAAAAGTGCAAAACTTGATGAATGCATTCCTTTGGTAATAAATGCAAAAGTTCAAAGACCATCGGCTTGTAACGCTCTTGAGTGTTTACTTATTCAACAAGATATTTCAAAAGAATTTTTACAAAAAATAATTCCTGCGCTTGTAGAGAAAAATGTGGAAGTAAGACTTTGCGCTCGTTCCTATGCTCTGCTTGACGCTATGAAACTTCTGTCTGATAAAACAGTTAAAGCAAATGCAGAAGATTATGGGCAAGAATTTCACGACCTTATTTTAGCTGTCAAAATAGTAGATAACTATAGTGAAGCTCTTGATCATATCAGTAAATATGGTTCAAATCATACAGAATGTATTTGCACACAAGATATTGATATGAGTTCATCTTTCACAAAAGACGTTGATGCTTCGCTCGTTCTGGTCAACACATCAACAAGGTTTAATGATGGTGGTCAGCTAGGACTTGGTGCTGAGATTGGAATTTGCACATCAAAACTTCATTCTTATGGAGTAATGGGAATTAAAGAGCTTACAACAACAAAATATGTTGCAAGTTCACAATATATTGCAAGAGGATAATATGGAAGCTGTAAAGCAAAAAGCAGTTTTTTTTGATAGAGATGGTGTTCTTAATCATGATTATGGATATATCCATAAAGTACAAGATTTTTCTTGGATGGAAGGCGCAAAAGAAGCAATAGCCTTAGCTCATGAAAAAGGATATAAAGTTTTTGTGGTGACGAATCAGTCAGGAATTGCACGTGGGCTTTATAAAGAAGAAGATGTAAATAAACTTCATCAATATATGCAAGAAGAATTAAAAAAGATTGGAACATATATTGACGATTTTGCTTTTTGCCCTCATCATCTAGAGGGAAAAGTTGAAGAATATTGCATTGTTTGTGAGTGTAGAAAGCCGAACCCCGGTATGATACTCTCACTTGCAGATAAATATGATATTGATTTATCACAATCATTTATCATAGGCGATCATATAAGAGATGTTGAGGCTGGAAAAAATGCCGGAATCGACGGTTATCTTTTCACAACTCTCAACACTTTGGATTTTTTGAAGGAAATTTTTACAAATAGAAATTCAAATTAATTTAGTTAAGGAGAGAATCATGACAGTTCAGAATATTGGATTTATCGGTTTTGGAAAAATGGGTAAAGCAATTGGAAGAGCCTTAATAAAACACGGAAAAACAGTCTATGCCTATACTCCGCACCAAGAAAATGTTGATCCTAAACATTATCAAACCTTTGAAGATGTAATTAAAAAGTCAGACGTCATAATAATGGCTGCAAAGCCACAGCACATCATCAAAAACATTGAAGATGCTTACGATTATCTCACAAGAGATAAAATTGTTGTATCGATTGCCGCAGGTGTTCCTTTAAACTTAATGCAAAAAGCGGCAGGTGGCAAAGCTTCAATAGTTCGCTCAATGCCAAACCTTCCGGCTGCAGTTGGAAAAGGTTTATTTGCTCTTTGTTTTGACGATCCAAGCATTTCGGAAGAACAAAAAACTGCTATTACAGAACTTTTTACTCTAATAGGCACTACACAAATTCTCAAAGAAAATAAGATTGATGCATTCACCGGTCTTGCCGGCAGTGGACCGGGGCTTGTATTCCACTTTATGGAAGCTTTCTATGAAGCAGCTGTAACTCTAGGATTTAGCCATAAAGAAGCGAGAAAACTCACTTCTGAAACTTTCTTAGGAACTTCGGCTCTTGCAACACAAAGCACTTATTCTTTCTACGATTTAAAAATGCAAGTTTGTTCACCGGGTGGTGTTACAATTCAAGGCATTAACCTACTAGAAAAAGAATCTGTTAAATCAGATATAGTTCAAGCAATTCT
>CAYJEN010000020.1:0-25212 GCA_964369185.1 uncultured Desulfovibrionaceae bacterium | reverse complement strand
GAATCCCTACCGCTCCGCCATCAAGCTATAGTAATATAGATATATTACGAAAAAAAGTCCTCTAATTCTAATGAGTTAGAGGACTTTTTTTATAGAATTTTATTTTGAGGTGTTTTATGCTTTTGTCAATAAAAAATTTACTTTTTAAACATCACCCATTGAAAGAAGATAGCATTTGTCCATGGTGCCAAAGTAAAGTTTTACAAGGAGCATGTATTTGCAAAGGTTGTAATGCTGAACATTCCTATATAGTTGCTAATTTTTTCATAAGAATATTTTATCGTCTTGCTTTTTTATTTTCGATTCTTATGTTCATGATAGTTTTTATGACCTACCCTCATCCATCCTATGTCAGCGCACTTGTATATGGAGTTCTTGCGTTTATTCTTTTTCTTTTTTGTATAGTAATGCCACCTAAAAAATCCTCATGGGCACGACGTTGTATAAAATAAGCTATCATATAAAATTACTTTTAATAAAATCAAGAGGTGTGAAAACATCTCTTTTTTTTATTAGCTATTGAATTGTATTAGTCTTTACTCAAAAGAGTTTTGTGAATTTTATTTATACTAATATTTTCTCTTCTTAATATATACTTGCATTGTTAGACAAATCATATTAAGTTCTTATCTAGATAAAACAGAAGTCAACTTTTTATTTGCTATTTTATATTAAACTTTTACTAAATGAGATAGTTATGTATACTGAACTTTACGCAATTACAGGAATGAATTGTGCCGCGTGCGCAAGACAAATTGAAAGAAAGCTTTCAAAACTCGATGGGATTGACTCCGCACTCGTAAATCTTGCTACTGAAAAACTCCGTGTAGAGTACGACCAGGAAAAGATTAATGAATCCATAATTAAAGAAGCAGTCGATAAAATTGGTTTTTCTGCAAAAAAATGGAATCCCGATGAAGAAGATAATGAACAAAATGAACAAAAAAAAGCTGAAAAAGAAAGTGCTCAAAAAATAAAGGTTTACTTTTCAATTTTATTTGCTCTTCCTTTGTTTTATATCGCAATGGCTCCGATGGACTTTGTGTTGAAATATATAACTTTTCCATTTCCTGACTTTATTAATCCTGCACTACACCCTCTACGTTATGCATTTACTCAACTCATTCTTGTTCTTCCAGTAATGCTTATAGGTAAGAACTTCTATACCGGTGGATTCAAAGCAATTTACCATAAAGCACCAAATATGGATTCCCTTATTGCTGTTGGTACAAGTGCTGCTTTTATCTATAGTTTTTACTCACTTCTTATGCTTATTCAAGGCGATATACACTTTTTACACCAACTCTATTTTGAATCGGTCGCAGTTATTATTACTTTGATACTCCTTGGTAAGTATTTTGAAGCTCTTGCGCGTAAAAGAACCGGTGATGCCATTCGTTCGCTTATGGATTTGAGCCCAAAAATGGCTTTGAAAATAGATAAAGATAATATTGAAAAAGTTATCCCCCTCGAATTTGTAAAGATTGACGACTACCTCCGAGTAAAACCCGGTGAACGTATTCCTGCGGATGGAATTGTAGTTTCAGGGGAAAGTCATGTCGATGAAAGTATGCTGACAGGTGAAAGTAAGCCAATATTCAAAGATTCTGGAAAACATCTTATCGGTGGTACTTTGAACACAAATGGCTCTTTTATTATGCAAGCGAAAAAGTTAGGGAAAGACTCTACCCTCTCTCAAATTATTCGTCTTGTTGAAGAGGCTCAGGCAAAACGCCCTGAAATAGCTAAACTTGCCGATACTGTATCCGGTATTTTTGTTCAAGCAGTTTTTGCTCTTGCTTTAATTACGGCTTTAGTTTGGTTCTTTATGGGAGCTAATGCAAGTTTTATTTTACAAGTATTTACAGCTGTTTTACTTATTGCTTGCCCTTGTGCTTTAGGTCTTGCTACTCCAACTGCTTTAATGGTTGGAATTGGAAAAGGTGCAGAACTTGGGGTACTTATAAAAGGCGCTACAGCTCTTGAGGTTGCAAGCACAGCAGATACCATTGTTTTCGATAAAACAGGAACAATCACAGAAGGAAATTTTAAAGTTCAAGAATGCTACACATCTAATGCGGATTATCCAAAAGAAAAAATTCTTGAAATTGCCGCAGCCTTAGAAAGTAAATCTGAACATCCAATAGCTCAGGCAATTCTTTCTGCTTACAAAGAAACTAAAGAAAGCACTGAAAATGAACTTGCAACAAAAATTGAAGAATTTAAAGCTGTTTCAGGTTTAGGAATTGAGGCCAAAATTGATAATCTTCTCTATAGTATAGGGAACAAAAGATTTATCGAAGAAAAATCCACTATCGGCAATAATCTTCTACAGTTTGCTGAAAAAGAAAGTGAACAAGGACGAAGTCTTGTATTTTTAGCTCAAAATAATGTTTGTATTGCTCTTATTTCAGTTGCGGATACTCTTCAAGTAAATGCAAAAGCTACTGTTGATGCTTTGGAATCAATGAATATTTCTGTTATAATGCTCACCGGCGACAATGCAAAAGTAGCAAATAGCATAGCAAAACAAGCAGGTATAAAAAAAGTAATATCTGACGTGCTTCCTCATGAAAAAGCTGATGCTATTCGTAAACTTCAAGAAGAAGGGAAAAAAGTTGTCATGGTTGGCGATGGAGTAAACGACGCCCCAGCTCTTGCTCTCGCAAATGTTGGAATTGCTATAGGAGGAGGAACCGACGTTGCTATCGAATCTGCTGATATGGTTCTTATGCAACATGATATAAAACTTGTTCTCACAGCTCTTTCTCTTTCTAAAGCAACTCTTTCAAATATTAAACAAAACTTATTCTGGGCATTCTGCTATAATGTTCTTTGTATTCCTGCTGCGGCCGGTATTCTTTATCTATTTGGAGGACCTCTTCTTAATCCTGCTTTTGCGGCATTTGCTATGACTTTCAGTTCTTTCTCAGTAGTTTTAAATGCTCTAAGATTAAAAAGATTTAAGTAAAAAGGGAATTCTATGATTTCTAAAGACTTAGCCTACTCTAGCGAACAAGTAAGAGATTTTCTTGCTCAGATGAAAGATGTTTTTTATATTCAAGAAAATTTATACAGATATAAAAATGCTGAAATATCTTTATCTGAAGAAAAACTTAATCATGGAAACAATAGAATTGTTACAAAATTTGCATTGCCGCGATCTTATATGAATTTATCGGGAAACAATGAAGATATTAACGAATTTTATAAAAATTTTATGATTAACCACATGACCATGGGCGGTTAACTTTCTGAAATATGTTATCAGAAAAACCTTACTTAAAGGGAATTCTTTTTTACTAAAAATCGAATTTCCTTTTTTATTTTCTTTATTCTTTAAAATATACTTAGTATACTTTAATCTTCATTCGTATTTTCTACACCTTTCAAATAAGTAAATTAAAACATATATATAATCTTCAAATAGACTATTGACATAATAAATATGAAGTGATATTTTACTCCCAATCCGAGCTTAATAGTGGTGGTATTAAGCCTATGGGTACCGACCGAACATTCGTTGCCTCCCCAAATTGGAAAGGATTTGTTGTTGCTTTTTTGCAGACAAGTCTGTTTTTTTGTCTGCTTATCTACCGTATACTATTATTTTTGGGAGGTCTTATGGCTACTGCATATCGAGGTAAAATTGCGAGAATTAACCTTACAACTAAAGAGGTTAAATCTGAAAATCTTGACATTGAAACAGCAAAAAAATTCATCGGTGGACGTGGATTAGCTACAAAAATCCTTTATGATGAAGGCATTGCTAAAGTAGACCCGCTCTCAAGCGAAAATAAACTTATTTATATGACAGGACCATCAACAGGAACTGCATCTCCAACTGCCGGCAGATACATGGTTGTTACCAAATCTCCGCTTACAGGTATGATAGCATCATCTAACTCAGGCGGTATTTGGGGCGCAAAACTTAAATATGCCGGTTGGGACGGAATTATCGTTGAAGGTAAATCAGAAACTCCGGTATACATCAATATCCATGATGATATCATTAAAATTCTTCCTGCTGAAGAATATGTTGGTATGCTATCAGAAGAGATTGACGAAAAACTTAAGGAAGTTCACACAAAAGCATCAGTGCTAAACGTTGGACCAGCCGGAGAAAATCAATCTTTACTCGCTTGTATCATGAACGATAAAGACAGAGCTGCCGGAAGAAGTGGTGTTGGTGCTGTTATGGGAAGCAAAAACCTTAAAGCAATCACTGTTTCAGCAAGCACTGTAAAAGTTGCTCCATTCGACGAAGAAGCTTTAAAAGCCGCTAACAAAGAAGCCTTAGCTATGCTTAAAGCTCACCCTGTTACAGGCGAAGGGTTAGGCGCTTACGGAACTGCTGTTTTAGTAAATATTATCAATGGTGTAGGTGCATTCCCAACAAATAACTGGAACGGTTCTTATTCCGATTTTGCTGATAATATTTCAGGTGAAGCACTTAAAACAAATCATATTGTAAAGCAAGGCTTCTGCCACCGTTGCCCAATTGGTTGCGGTAGAGTTATTGATCTAAAAGGTAAAATCGTTGGCGGCCCTGAATACGAAGTCCTCTGGGCTTACGGCGGAAGCTGTGGCGTTGATGATTTAGTAGCTATCAATGAAGCTAACTTCTGGTGTAATGAATACGGTTTAGATGCTATTTCAACTCCTTGTACCATTGCTGCTGCTATGGAACTTTACACAATGGGAGCAATCAAAGAAGAAGAATGTGATGGCATTCCTCTAAGCTTCGGTTCAGCTGAAGCAATTGTTGAATGGACAAAACGTATGGGTGAAGGTAAACTTCCTCTTGCTAAACTTATGGCAGACGGTAGCTACAGACTTTGCGAACACTACGGCCATCCTGAAGTATCAATGAGCGTGAAAAAACAAGAACTTCCTGCTTATGATGCACGTGCTATTCAAGGCATTGGGCTTACCTACGCTACTTCAAACCGTGGTGGTTGTCACGTTCGTGGTTATGTAATTTCTCCTGAAGTACTTGGCGTTCCTGAACAATTAGATAGAACAGCTACAGATGGAAAAGCTTTCTGGGTAAAAATCTTCCAAGACTTAACCGCTTCAATCGATAGTATGGGCGTTTGCTTATTCTCATCATTCGCTCTTGGCGCACCACAATATGCTTCCCTACTAAACGCTGCAATCGGTACTGAATATACCGCTGAACAGCTTATTGAAGTTGGTGAACGTATCTACAATATCGAACGTATGTTCAACCAAGAAGCAGGCATGAAACCTGAAGATGATAAACTTCCAAAACGTCTTCTTGAAACTCCTGTTGCAAATGGTCCATCAGAAGGTATGGTGTCAAAATTAGATATAACTCTTCCTGAATACTACAAAGAACGCGGTTGGGTAAACGCATTCCCTACCGAAGAAACAAAAGCTAGATTAGGTTTATAATTCTTAATATAAGTTTTTTCGAGAGGGGGAAACCACATTTTTTTGATAAAATGAGGTTTCCCCTTCTCGAGTGTAGAACGAGTTCTCTCCCCCTTCCTTAAAAAACAATTAGGGTATATTCAAAAAACTTAATGGCTTATAATTTCTTGCTCTTTCTTTAAGAGAACGATATTATCTTTGTGGTGAAAGAAAGATTTTATTTGAAAACCTATTTTCCTTTTCTATGAGGAACGAATAGAAAAGAAATGGGGTTTCCAAAGGGAGTCATTCCCTTTGGCCGTCGGAGACAAAAAAATAAGAGTAAAAATTATGATAGAAGTTAGATTATTTGCAACACTTAGAGAGGGAAGAGAAAAGATAATTTTCCTTGAGGCGTCTCGATATTCTGTTATTTCGGATATTTTACAAGAGTTAGACATTCCTGAGAGTGAGCTTGCTATTTGCCTTATAAATGGCTTTCATTCAAAAGCGACTGATTCTATAAAAGACAATGATATTATTTCATTTTTTCCACCGGTTGGAGGAGGTTAATGAGTCCTCTTTCAAAAGAATATGATAGATTTGCTCGTCAAACTATGTTGCCTGAAATTGGTATTAAGGGTCAAAAATCTCTAAGTAAAGCACATATTTCTGTGATTGGGGCGGGTGGTCTTGGTACACCTGTATCTATTTATCTTGCCGCTGCCGGAGTTGGGAAAATTACGATATTTGATTTTGATACTATTGAAGAGACAAATCTTAATCGTCAATTTCTTTATACAAAAAAAGATATTGGAAAAAGCAAAGCTCAAGTTTTATCTAAAAAAATTTCAAAACTTTATGACGATGTTGATTGTAGAGCAAAGAAAAGTAAAATTCTTAAGAATTCTATTCCTGTATTCTTAAAAAAGTCTGACTGCATTATTCTTTGTGTGGATAATATAGAAACAAGACTCCTTATTAATAATTATGCTCTAAAACATAACATTCCACTTATTGATGCTGGCGTTGACGGTTTTTATGGCTATTTGCTTTGTATGGATAGTAAAAATAAAGATTCTGCTTGCCTATCCTGCTTGAATTTAAATAGCGTGAAGGACATGAATGAAGAGAAAAAAATCCCTGCTATCGGCGCAGTATGCGGAGTGATTGCATCTCTACAAACTTCTCTTTGCTTGAGCATTTTACTTGATATGCCAAACCCTTATAAAGATTGCCTTCTACAATACGACGGAAAACGTGGTGAATTTGAAAAAATTCCTCTATTTAAAAATCCTGAATGTAAAAATCATTTTTAATTGTTACTCTAGGATACTATCTATATTTATGCTAGAACGAAATTGCTTTGATGAGATTGATTGACAAATTAGCTGTACAAGTATATAAGTAAGTATTATTCTCTCCTCTAGGAGACTAGTATGAAAAAAAGAAGCTTTTGTATTAGTTTTATTGTTAGCCTTTTTTTTGCCGGCATTTTCTCAGGGTATACTGCTTATAAGAACAATGAATACTTGAAAGTAGTAACGGAAAACTATGCTGTACGCGCAGAAAGAACTCTTGAAAGGCTTATTCGTGCAACTGAAGATATTGATAATATTCAGTCTCTTATCAATCGTGAACTAACTTATGAAGAGTTCAAAAAAATCGCACTTATTAAAGATGAAGAAGAGAACTACTTTATTTTAGTTTATGCTCCAAATGCGGTTGTGAAGTACGTCTACCCTGAAGAAGATGCTATAACTATTGGATTAGACTTATTTAAAAGTCCTATAACGAAAGAGCTTTCTCTTAAAGCAAAAGAAACAGGTAAGCTATCTATCGTTGCGCCTCAAACTCTGCTACAGGGTGGTGATGGAATTCTTATAAGAAATCCTGTTTTTGTTACTGATGAAGATGGTAATAAAAATTTTTGGGGTTTTGTAAATGCTCTTATCAAGAGTAAAATACTATCAGAAATGGTTGGAATTTCTAGTATTACACCTCTTGACATGGATTACAGAATTGAATATCACCACAATAATAAAAATACACTTTTAGAGCAGTCAAATGGCTTCCATGAAATGCTTAGTTATACAAATTCTTTTCCTCTAAGAGATTATACTTGGTCTATCTCTACTTCAATGACATTTTCTACTTACTTTTCGATTTATACAGCAGCAATTTTCTTTTTATTCTGTATGTCTGTAAGTTTAATTCTTTTTATGCATCGTCAAAAAAGGCAAGAATTATACGAAAAAGCTCAAGATGAACTAAATAGCGACCCACTCACAGGTATTTTCAACCGCAGAAAAATTGAAAATACGCTTGTTGAGCTTGTAGAAAAGCAAAATCCTTTTTTAGTAATTTATATAGATTTAAATGATTTTAAACCGGTAAACGATAATTTTGGACATGACATAGGCGATAAATTATTAAAAATATATTCTGCTCGTCTAAAATATAATATATCCTATGATGCTATTGTAGGGCGAATGGGTGGCGATGAATTTATAGCTATCATCAATGGTGAATTTGCTCAAAATGAACAAGAAATAATAGTCGAGCGTATACGCAAGCTATCCTCAGAACTTTTCTATATTGATAATAACAATATTTATATTTCTGCAAGTATAGGCTTAGCAGACTACCCAAAAGAAAGCAAAAATATAGATGATTTATTATCTATCGCCGATAAGCGTATGTATGAAGATAAAAAACGTATAAAAGGAGAAAAATAATTTATCCTTTTAGTTCGTTTACGCTACACAAGTTTTTTGTATAATTTAGAAAGATATCTTAGATGTATTCTCTATCAAGAGCTCTATAGTTTACAGCTTCTGCAAGATGCTTTGTAGTGATGTGCTCATCTGCATTTAAGTCAGCAATTGTACGTGCGATCCTTAGTATTCTTGTGTATGAGCGTGCAGAAAGTGCAAATTTATTCACGATTATTCCAAGAAAATCATGCTCTTCTTTTCCTAACTGGCAAAACTCTTCCAGATATTTTCCCGATAATTCAGCATTTGATGCATAAGGAATATTTTTATATCTTCTCTCTTGTATCTGACGTGCTTTCAAAATGTTTTCACGCATTTGAGCAGAACTTACACCTTTTACATTTGAGCGTAAATCATTATAAGGAACGGCAGGCACTTCAATATGCAAATCAATTCTATCCAATAAAGGACCTGAGAGTTTACTTTTATATCTTGCTTTAGCCTGTTCACTACAAGAGCAATTATGATGAGGGTCGGTTGAATATCCACAAGGGCAAGGATTCATTGCCGCAACAAGCATAAAGTTTGCCGGATACGTGGAAGTATGCGTAACTCTTGCTATTGTAACGCAATGATCTTCAAGTGGTTGACGCAAAACTTCTAGCGCATTTTTTTGAAATTCCGGTAATTCATCCAAGAAGAGAACTCCGCGATGCGCCATAGAAACTTCACCGGGTTTCGGCATTTTACCACCACCAATCAATGCAATATCTGAAACAGTATGATGCGGTGAACGAAATGGGCGAACCTCAACAAGACCTTTATTTTTTAAATTACCCGAAATACTATAAATCTTTGTAACCTCTAAAGACTCGTCAAAACTCAAAGGAGGAAGAACAGATGGTATACGCTGAGCAAGCATTGTTTTACCCGATCCCGGAGGTCCTATAAAAAGTAAGTTATGCCCACCGGCAGCTGCAATTTCTATTGCTCTTTTTGCGAGTTCTTGCCCTTTAACTTCTGAAAAATCAAAAAAGTATGATGTTTTTTCCTCAAATTTTTCTGCTATAATTGGTGTAAGCGACTCTCTTTCTTGTAAAAAAGCTACGAGTTCAGAAATAGATGCTACAGCATAAACATCAATTCCCTCAACAATTGCTGCCTCTTGCGCATTTTCTTTAGCAACAAAAACAGCTTTCAATCCTTCTTCTTTAGCTAATAATGCAAGTGGAAGTACACCTGAAACCGGCTTTAAGTCGCCATTTAGAGAAAGTTCTGCTGCAAAAAAATACTCCTTACATAATTCGTAATTCAGCACCCCATTACTACAAAGCAAAGCTACTGCAAGTGGTAAATCATAAAATGAGCCGAATTTTTTTCTATCAGCCGGCGCAAGGTTCACTGTTACTTTACCGGCAGGTGCTGGAAGTTGATTTGCTCGTAAAGCCGCAAAAACTCTATCTTTAGATTCCTTTACTGCCCCCTCGGCAAGACCAACCATAAGGAATGATGGTAGACCTTTGCTATTATGCTCCAGCTCTAAGTCAACTCTATAAGCATCAACTCCATCTAGTGCGCCCGATGTTAGTATAACTACCATATTTGCTCCTTTTTAGTTTCTGCTTTCAGGGTATGTTTCTAGAATACTTTATGTAGAGAATTAGAACCTTATATGTCAAACTAAATACTTAATACGTAGTTTATTATAATTTGAATTTTATTTCAAGTGATATAGAATAAAAAAAACGCTCATCAGAAAATGATGAGCGTTTATATTCTATAGTATCAATAAGTTATTATTGAATTTCTAGGGTGTGTTTCTAAATTCAGAAATTTTGTTCTTTTGACAAGAAAAAGTGATTTTTTATGAAGTGCGGTGTATCAAAACACACATAAACTAAATAAAAAATTGCTTTGACGCAGTTCAAAAGGCAAAAGAATTAATTTAGAAACACACTCTAGTGTACTGATTTACCAATACGTTCTAATCTTGGCTTACCTTCTTTTGAATCCCATGACCAGTAGAATCTCCATGCTTTTCCGTGGAATGTATCGCCATCAACTACGCCAAAGAATCTTGAATCTTGCGAATCATCTCTGTTATCGCCCATCATAAAATATTTTCCTTCAGGAACGGTAACAGGCGCCATATTATCACGTCTATTCATTATAATATTTGGTTGTGAATGCTGGATATAGTCTTCTTGTACAGCTTCACCATTTCTATAAAGTTGTTTATCTCTAATTTCGATAACATCACCAGGAATTCCAACAACACGCTTTACATAGTCAACACTTGGATTTTCCGGATATGGAAATACAACGATATCACCATGCTGTGGATCACGCCCATCAATTATATACTCACCTGAAAAAGGATTTTTCACACCATAGATAAATTTATTTACTAGGAGATGATCACCTATCTGTAATGTTTCAAGCATTGAGCCAGACGGAATTTTATAAGCGGCTACAACGAAAGTTCTTATTATAAGAGCAAAGAATAAGGCTATGAGAATTGCTTCAATGTATTCACGCACCATGCTTTTTTTACCCTTTGTTGATTCTTTAAAATTGGTCATATCTTCCTCAAAAAAGTCTAGAAAATTTCTAATTATTTATTTGTAATTGTATATCTTAATTGAACATTTTGCAAGTAAACTTTAAGGGAAAAATTTTCCTTCTTCGGAAATATTTTCCTTTAAATTTATGGTTCTGGATAAGAATTATATCTTATTTTTTAAAAAGCAAGCTGTAAGAATTGCTCCGGCTTGAGCAACATTGAGAGAATCAAAATTTCTTTGCATAGGAATAAGAAGTGATGAATGACATTTTTCATGCACAAGAGGACGAACCCCTTTCTCTTCTCCGCCCAAAACAAGCACAGCAGGGAATTCTAGCTTATCCACAAGCGGATTTAGAACAGGCATATCGTATGACTTTTTCTGTTTTTTCTTAGGGTTTTCGTCTTGTTGTGAATTTGATTTTGGTAATGCAGTAGAATAGTTAGTAAAACCTGCATCAGCAGCACTATCAAGAGCACGTGAAAGATTTGTTACTCTTGCAACAGGAAGAAAGTCTAAGGCACCGGCAGCACTCTTTTTTGCGCCTATACCAAGGCTTGCAGAGTTGTGAATAGGCATTACAATACCTGCCCCTCCAAGTGCATAAAGTGTGCGCGCAAGTGTTCCTACATTTCCCGGATCTTGAACACAGTCTAGAGCGATAATAAGTTGTAATGGCACGTTACTTGCACTAATGAGCATGTCTTCAAAGCTTACAGTTTCAACTTCTTTAAGCTTAGCAATAACACCTTGGCTATTGACATGATGCTTTTGAGAAGCTAGTCTCTTGAAAGAGTCATCGTCAACAAGGTTGAAGCGAATATCGTGTTCGGTACAAAGATCAAGAATACGCTGAGTATCAGCATTTTTTTGTCCTTTTCTTAGTCGAACCCATTCTATTCGCTGTGGGGTGTTTTCAAGAAGTTCGCGTATAGGTTTCACGCCGACACAATAAGAAATATCATCAAAACTTTGTGATTTTTCACTATGTTGTGGTTTTGACTGGTAAAAATTCTTTTTCATAAAGCCTCATATAAGGAGTAATTAAATGTATAAAAAGTCAACCCGTAGAAAGGCGATAAAGCTATCACGCTCGTTTCCACTTTTTATATTATTTGTATTTGTGTTATCCGGTTGTTCCGCAACACAGGTAACACAATATAATGATACCCCTCAAATTGCAAGCGGAGAGTATTATCGCGACCATCCATCCGGATTCGATAAAAGCGACTTATCCCACACATCCCTTTCACCTGTTCAAAAAGATGTTTTTGTTCGCTATACTGAGATTGAAATGGGCTTATCATATTCTCAACTTCTCACCGTAGCAGAATTTTATGAAGATTTTCTTGGCAATGAAAAAATGCTTTCTACATTTTTAGGGCGTTCTTTACCGTATCTCGACTACGTACAAACCGTATTTGAAGAACGTGATATGCCGGAAGATTTACCATATCTTGCATTTATTGAAAGCGGATATAATGTAAAAATATCTTCAAAAGCCGGAGCTTCCGGTCTTTGGCAATTCATGCCTAGAACCGGTAAAAGCTTTGGTCTTAAACAAGATTGGTACGGTGACTGGAGACATGATCCTTATATGGCAACTCAAGCAGCGGCAGATTATCTTGAATATCTCAATGGTTTATTCGATGACTGGCTTTTAGCTGTAAGCGCATACAATGCAGGAGAAGGAAAAATTGGGCGTGCACTAGATGAAACAGGCGCTGAAACCTTACACGAATTAGTAGAAAGAAATGAAGAACTTAACGATAAAATGCGTATCAGACAAGAAACTTTAGAATATATTCCACGCTTTATCGCAATGAAAAAAATCATGGTGAATGCTGAAGAACTTGGCGTTGAACCAAACCTTGAACATACAAACGATATCTATCCTGAAATTCATAGTGCTCTTGTAAATACTAACACTGATTTACTTGCAATTTCTCAAGAAATTAATATGTCGTGGGAAGACTTTCATAAGTACAACCCTGCAATAAAAAGTTATATCAGCCCGTCTGACAGGCTTGTATATGTTCATGTTCCTATCTATAAAAAGGATGCATTTGAAGTTGCCCTTGAAAAAGAGATGGACAATCACGGTTGGCAAAAATATACCGTACGAAAAAATGATACTTATAAAGGACTTGCAAAAATTACAGGTATTCCATCCTATATTTTACAACAAGCAAATTCCTCAAAGAAACTTATTGCAGGACGTGAAATTCTTATCCCTAAACCAATAGGGAAAAAACTTCCAAATAGAATAACTGCTGAATATGTTGAACCGGCACCTAAACCAACCGCAGTTGCAAGTAATACATCTACAAAATCAAATAGTTCCGCTTCAAGCTCTTCTTCTAAAAGTTCTTCAAGTGTAGCTACATCTCATAAAGTAAAGAGCGGAGATACCCTCTACTCAATAGCTAAAAAATATGATGTAAAATTAGATGATATCTATAAACTCAATAAAGGTCTTAGTGCAAAAAGTTTGAAAGTTGGCGCAGTTATAAAGCTTCCATACGAACACAAGCTCACAACTTATACTGTGCGTTCCGGTGATACCCTTTGGTCAATCTCAAGAAAGAACAATACAGATACCAATACACTTATGGAACTCAACAAGCTTTCTAGCGCATCAAGAATTAAAGTAGGACAAAAAATTCTTATTCCGTAAGATAAAGGTACTGTTATAATAGATTTTTCGAGAGGGATTATCCCTACGGGGGAAACCACGTTTTTTTGAAAAAAGCGAGGTTTCCCCCTCTCGAGCGTAGAACGAGTTCTCTCCCCCTTCCTTAAAAAACAATTTTTACTATTTCATAACCTGCTTTATTTTAAAAACAAAAAGGAAACTCTGTTCTGTAAAAACATAATTTCCCTTTCTCAAAAAAACTCTCTCAAAGCCTCTATTTTGAAATATTTTGAAGCTTAGCGTGCAAATCTTTTGCTCGTTTAAGCGATATATTAGGGACTTTTGCAAGCTCTTCAGGTGTAGCAGAAAGTATTTGCTCAATTGTAGTAAAATGTGCCCAAAGAGATTGAATTGTTTTCTCTCCAACACCTTGAAGACGTTGAAGTTCTGATTCTAAAGCAAGTTTTGTTCTCGCTTGCCTATGCTTTCTTATTGAGTAGTTATGTGCTGCATCACGAATTTTTTGCAAATAAAGAAGTTCAGGCGAACCAGCTTTCATATTGAGTGGATTTGTACGATTTGGAATAAATATTCTATCTGATATATTGCCGGCTCGTCTATCTTGTTTGCCGTCTTCATCTCTCGCTTTTGCTATTGAGGCAACGCAAAAAGGTAGTTCCGAAGATTTTACAAGAGCTAAGTATGCGTCTTGTAAGGCTTTATAGACTGTAGAAAGTTGCCCTTTACCACCGTCTATAAGAACCAAATCAGGAAATTTTGTTTTACCTTCAATAGTACGCTGAATTCGCTTGGTTGCCCATTCGGCAAGAGCGTAATAATCGTCACCGCCGGCGTCAATATTCCATGCTCTATATTCTTCTTTCAGTTCTTTTCCTTTTTCAAATACGACCATACCGACTTTTGTTGCCATGCCAAAAGTGTGAGAAACGTCAACACATTCGATTTTATCGATAGAATTTTTTGTTGAAAAATACGGAGCAAGAACTTCACCTATTGGTTTTTCTTCTTTATTTCTAGCACTTTCCCTTGCGTTTGTTTGTGCTATTTCAATAAGTCTATCCTCTTCAGGATTACGCGCTAAACGAATTTTAACTTGTGCTTGAAGTTTTTGAGTCGGCACATTTAAGTTATTTGCTCGAATCTCTGTAAGGCTTTTTGCAAGAATTTCAATTTCATTTAATTCTGATAATTCAGAGTCTAAACTTTCTTTTTCTACTTGATTTTCTAGAACTTCTTCACCTTGTTCAAGGCTAAGTCTTGGCATAAAAGGCAGAATTATATGTTGTGGAATATATGCTGAAGAATAATATTGAGTCAAAAAGGTAAGAAGAAGTTCGTGAGCTTCTTCAAAATCTAATCCTTGCCAATGGAAGGTGCGAGAATCTATCATCATTCCATTTCGTACAAAAATAAGGCCAAGTGATAAAGTATTCTTTGCTTGAATTAAACCGAGAACGTCGATATCACCACCATCAGGAAGAACAGTGCTCTGCTTTTCTAATGTTTTTTCAAGTGATTGTATTTGATCTCTATAGATAACAGCCTGCTCAAAATCCATGCGTTCAGACGCTTCAAACATTGACTTTTCTAACTCTTCACGTAATTCCTTAGATTTACCCGATAGAAGCATACTCACTTTATGAACAACTTCGGCATAATCTTTTTTCTCAACATTTCCGCTACAAGGCGCAAGGCATTGACCTATAAAATGATAAAGGCAAGGTCTAATTCTATTATTAAAAGCTTTGTCAGAACAACGTCTTAGTGGAAAAACTCGATGTATATTTTTCCATGTTTCCTTAGCTGACATACCCGATGTAAAAGGACCATAGTATTTTGCTCCGTCCTTTTTTACACCTCTGGTAATTTCAAGGCGTGGGAAAGGGTCTTTTACTGAAAATTTGTATAAAACGTACTGTTTATCATCACGAAGAACGATATTGAAACGGGGTCTATGTTTTTTTATGAGTGAGGCTTCAAGTAAAAGAGCTTCTTTTTCTGTAGTCGTCGTGATAGTATCAAGGCTCACCGCATGAGAGAGCATAAGCACTGTTTTAGGAGTAAGTGCGTGATCCGGTCTAAAATAAGAAAGCACGCGCTTACGTATATTAATCGCTTTGCCTACATAGATAATTTTATTATTTTTATCCTTATATAGGTAAACTCCCGGCGATGTTGATAAACTTTGACTATCAGGTTTTTGCATGATTATTTATTTTCAGGTTTCTTTTCTGGTTCATCTGACTTATTTTTGTCTGATTTATTATCAATCGAATTTTCATCATCTAGTTTTTCATTCTTTTCAACAGAAGATTTTTCTATATCTTTAAGTTCAGCATCAACCTCATCACTTGGCTTTGACTCTAAGTCTTGACCTTCGTTATCATTTTTATTCTTTAATTTTTCGTCACTTGACTTTTCTGATTTTTCATTTTCTGCTTTATGAATTTCTTCAAGTCTTTGATGTATCATTTTAATTGTGCTTGATAATACAATAACTTCTTTATTGTTCATACTTATAAGAGTTATTACTGTATCAGAAAATGCAGGGTCATCAGCTATAGCAAGGATACCACTATCATATTTAAGATTAGATTCTTTGGTTTGTAGGGTTTTATCTGTAACTTCTCTTTCTTGTAAGTGAGCATAAAATTCTGGTTCAACATACAAATAAAGCATATATTCTGAATCTTTACTTGTAGTTTCAAGCCACTTTAAATAGTCTTCTTGGAGTTTTTCCGGATTTTTATCAAGTGATTGAGCTATAAAGTTATAGAAGCCATCATCGGTTTCCGCGTACATCAACATATTAGGTGACTCATTAATTCCTTTGAAAACTGCTTGAATGGCTTCTTCGTCGGTTTGAGAAGAAATTGTAATACCTGTAAGCATTTCATTTTGCATGATATATCGCCCTTTCCAAGGCTTATCACCAAAATACACTTCACCGCATAAATCGTTTTCGCAAGGAAGAAGAGCTACATTAATCTTATCTTTCGGCATACCTATATAAATATCAAGTAGTTCCATTTCAGCACATACAGGTTTTGAAAACAAGGAAAAAAACAAAGTTAAGGCTATAATTCTATTCATAAGATCCAATCTTCTTTTATCTAATCTAAATAGTGTCGTTAAAATCGCCTTTTTCGATTATCTCTATGTCAAATTTCAAGTGTTTTTTCAGTCATTTATGCTTTGATAAACTCCTTCAAACCACTCTCATCTTAATTATATAGGGCTTAATATAATGCGAAAATTTATATTTTTGACGACACTATCTTGTATATTAAAATAATTTTTAATTTATTTTAATAACATATATATCTTATCCCTTTATTTGTACAGTAGAAATATTTTTACTTATATCACTGTTTAAAACTTATCGAGTTTGCACTCCCCAACGAGAAATGCACTCCGAACTGCTCGCCCATAATTTATGATGCAACGAAAGCATAAGATTTGGATTATGTAAAAGTAAGTTTTTCTCCGCATTTGTAAGAGTATCAGGACCTTCATTTACTGCTTTATCAACAAGTTTTTCAGTTGAAAGAGATGTCTTTTTACGTACTTGAGCAAGACTTAAATGTAATGAAAGCACACTATACATCACGACAGCTCTGATAAATCCTGACTTTTCAGGAACATTAAGTTGAATATCAAAAGGGCTATATCTATCTGATCTATCAAGATTTTTTTCAAGACTTATAATTTCCTTGCTTGGTTCAGTATCCGGTGGAGTAAGAAATAAACCTAAAGAATGCATGAAATTTCCAACGCTTACTTTACTTGTCCAAACAGATAAAGGCACGGAAAACAATAATCCTAAAGCAACAGGCGAAAACCAAAGAAAGAAAGCAGGATTAGCTAAAAGCATAAACCAACCCCAAATTCCGCCTATAAGAGTGCTCCACCAGTGAAAACGAAAAGCATCAAACCAAGATGTTCCCGTATCATCACGATTTTGAGAATTCCACCCAACCGTGCGACCAAAAAGTGATGAAATAACAAACCATGAATGATAAATCATACGTACAGGAGCAAGAAAAGCAGATATCACAATCTCAAGAATAACACTGATTGTCATTCTAAAAAATCCACCAAAAGCCCTTGCTCCACCCTTAATTTGAACAAGAAGAATAACAAAAATCTTAGGTAAAAACAAGAGGATAGCTGTACAACTAAGGAGAGTCAACAGCCAATTAGGAAAATATTGTGGCCAATTCGGTAATAGACTTGGCTCACTTGGAAAGTAATCAGGAATTATAAATAGTTCCATAATTACTTGAGCGGAACTTGCAAGAAGAAAAAACAACCATAACAGAGCAGAAACATAAGACATTATACCATTTATGAACAAAGCTCTATGCGTTGGAAAAAATCCTGCCGTAAAAATCAAGCGACTATGTTGAAGATTTCCTTGACACCAACGTCTATCACGTATCAATTCATCAATAAGACTAGGCGGACTTTGTTCATACGAGCCATCTAGCTCATAAGCAAGCCACACTCCATACCCTGCTCTTCTCATAAGCGCAGACTCAACAAAGTCATGACTCAAAATTTCACCACCAAGAGGAGAATTCCCTGAAAGTTTAGGTAGTTGACAATGCTTCATAAAAGGTTCAACTCTTATAATTGCATTGTGCCCCCAATATTGTGTATTGCCAAGTCGCCAAAAGCTAAGACCGGCCGCAAATACCGGCCCGTAAAGATGATTTGCAAACTGCTGAACTCTTGCTATAAGTGACTGACTTTTTATAACTTTTGGGGGAGATTGAACAATTCCTACGCTTGGGTTTTTCTCCATAATCTGCACAAGTCTTTTCAAGCTGTAAGCAGACATCAAACTATCAGCATCAAAGATAATCATATACTTATACTGATTTCCCCAACGACGACAAAAATCCGCTATATTACCGCTTTTACGCTTAATATTCATTTTTCTGTGACGATAAAATATATGCTTGTGCGCATCTTCAAGAAGACAAAGCTCTCGCCATGCTTCTTCTTCATTGACCCATGCATCAGCCTTTGTTGAATCGCTCAAGATAAAGATATCAAAATGTTTTTCAATTCCGCTTTCTTTTAAAGACTGCCAAACCGTTCTAATTCCGGCACAAACTGTTTGAGCATCTTCATTATACACAGGAAAAAGTAATGCTGTGCGTGAATTATTCGGCAGAGGCACATCTTCCGGAACAGAATGTTTAAAGGAAAAATTATCGTATTTTTTCAATACAATAAAAGTTCCAATAATAAAGCTCCAAAAACCTAAAGAAATCCAGTAAAAAAGTACTCCAAAAAGAGCCGTTGAAACAAAAAGTAAAGGTTTCCAAGCTGTTGTTTCAAACAGAGAATACAAAATTGTTGCAGCAAATAATGATGGAAGAACTGTTAAGAATGTAAGAATAAGTCGTCTTACTGAAACTGTTTTTTCCCATTTAGTTTGATTCGTCAATTTTGAATTTTTTGAAGTTGGCTCTTTAAATCGTAGAATTCTACCTATTGCTTTACCCAGTTTTTGAAAGAGGTTTTCTCCCATACCTTCAGGAATCATTACACTTCTTGTTATTTCAGGCATAGATTTTAATGTCTCGCCTTCTTCATTTTTTACTTGAAATGAAATCCCTTTTTCTTCAAGTATTTCACTTAGATTTACCATTGTATCATTTATAGATGATTCACTTGATGATGAATTTTCTGTTTTTTTCAATGCTTCTAGCGCAATAGCAACACTTTCTGTTGGAGAAAGAGAAACTGTTCGAGTATAAAGAAGGGCACGATTTCGTGCTTCATATTGTTCTGCTGTATATTTATCCATTATATATGGATCTCCCTATCTTATTGTTTTACAAGGTTAAATCGTATTGCCAAAGTTCAGTTATTGGAGTCGGCAAATTTTCACCACGTATAAGATATGCTTGAAAATGTATTTTTTTAGGATTTCTTGCCGGAATAAGTGTTTGCACAATGCTTTCCGGTTCGGGAAGAAGAACTGTAAAAACAAGTCTCCAACCATTATTTTCTTCGTTCTTTTCTAGATATTTATCTAAGAGTTCCACATCTTTTGGCAGCTCAATAACGCTTGATAAGCCTGTAGTTGCAGGTAATGAATTGAGCGATTCACTAATAAAATCTACATGGAAAGTGCATATTCTTTCGTTATCTTCATTATGAATCTCTTCAGTAGAAACAACCCTACCTAAAAGATGAGGGCTTGCATTTGCTGATATCCAATAAAGCTTGTAACTATATGATATTCCAGTTGTTTCATTAATGCTTTCTTGGTTTTCAAATTCTTGAGGCACCCAAAAGAGCGCAATATTATTATGTTTATCACTACGTGTTGGAATTTCAATAAGTTCAAGCGAGCCTTTGCCCCAATCCCCTATTGGTTCAACCCAAAGAGATGATTGCTGATGATAAAGTGCATCTTTATTCTTATAACTATAAGGATTTGTATTTCTTTGAAATAAACCAAATCCTTTTGGATTATCATCTATTATATTTGTGATACTTAAACGCCTTGGATTTGATAGTGGTCTCCAAAGCCAATTATTTTCAGAATCGGTGTAGAGCAAACCATCTGAACTGTGTGCTTCTTCTTTCTTATTATCTGATATAATTCCATTATTTCTTGAAAAATAGAACATACTTGCAAGTGGCGCTATGCCAATCTTACTTACTTTCTCTACTCCACTTCTAGGATAAAATACACTATCTACATTCATGACAGTAGATGTTCCGGGTTCTATTTTAAATGTAAAAACCCCTGTCATACTTGGAGAATCCATTAATGCATAGATTATGAGGATTCTATCATTTTTATTTGGTTTTTCAATCCAAACTTCTGTAAAACTTGGAAATTCCTCACCCTCTTGTAAAGCTGTGTTTACAGTTACTCCGCGCGCATAAACTCCGTCGTGCCCATCTCTTCCTGTTCCTCTAAAAAAAGTAGCACCTATAAATGAGGCTATACTTTGATATTTATTAGAATTTTCTAAAGGATGTAGGATTCGGAAACCGCCTACTTCAAAGTTTTCTGGTAAATCTTCTAAAATATCTTCTTCTGCTTTAAATAGGTCACGGTTTGCTTTTATTTCTTTGCTTTGTCCATTATCTACTATATTGATTTTTATTGCATCTTGTAATAGATATCCCGGCGCAAAAAATTCAAGAGCAAAAGGGAGTTTTTCATCTTTCCAAAGAAATTTCTCTTCTTGATGCTTAATTGTACGCCATTCGTCAACATCAAAATCTTCAAAGGCGTCGAGATATTCATTTTCTTTTTCCTCATACTCTTTTTTTGCAAGAGTTTGAGCTAGTTTTTTTATGTTTGTCAAAGTGAAATCTTCTGCAAAAGCATAAGGAGTATAACTAAAAAAAAGTGTACTATTTAGAATAGCATAGACTATAAATTGTGTAATTTGTTTCAAAGAATTAAACCCTTAAATCTTATATAGTTTTAATGTAGACGTATTGGAAGTATATATTTTTCTTCTTCAACGTTGGAATTTTCAAGGCTCATCACAAGTGTGAAAACTGCATCGTTAGCAGGAGTAAATTGTTCAAATTCCAAAACATTTCTTCCTTGAAATGCTTTTGCTTTTTGCTCGAAAACAAGCTTATCTTCCGAGTCAAGTAGCTGTAGAGTAACAAGATTGTCGTTTTCTAACCAGTAAGGAACTTGATAGAATCCGCTATCTGGATGACGTCTAATATCATACGCATCTTCAAAGTAATCATTTCTATGCCATTTCAAAGCTCGAACAGCCTCAGGAAATCCTGTTTTATGTTGTGCTTCACTGATTCCTGCTTTTTTTAAACCATTAAGAACGTCTTCATTTGCCATAAAGAGTCGCCAAAAAAGCTGAGTTCTATAGTTTTCAGCCATTATTACCATAGGGAGCTGATTGATAGCGATATAATCTCTACTATACCAATTATATCGAAGACTAAAAGCATCATAAGGTCCCCACGGTCCCCACATTTTTTCTTTATATTCACTTTGGAGAGAGTCCAAAACCTGCATTGAGTAGTGCGGAGTATAAGGAAGTGATGACAGAGCTGCTGTAGGTGCTACAGTTGCTTTATCCTTTTTAGGTTCATTTGCTGCGTAACCATCTTTTGTAAGACTTGCAGTAAGCCCCCAATAATTTTGAGAATATTTATTTATTGCTCGTGATGTAAGTAGACTGTACCCTCTGTTACTTAAGGTATGTTTTGTATTACGTATAAAATATCCTTCTTTTACAAATTCATCAGCCATAAGATACGGATTTAATCCAAGAAATGAATATTGAGCTAAAAATAAAGGCCCCGCATTTGGAAGTGCCGCTTCAATTGTATATCCATAAATTGTCTTCGGTTGATACCCTTCTCCTGAAGTCCAATAATCGTAAGTTTTTCGGCTAATTGGGTGTGTTGGCGATGCTAAGGCAAGAACATAAGCTATCAAGCATTCATTATTTCCAAGCACCTTTAATCCATGAGAAAAACCTTTTTCCACATCCCAGTGCCAATAAAGACCGCTCTCTTCACCATTTGTGAACCAGTTCCAATCTATATCGTGCCAAAGTTCTGTAATAATAGAACGAAGTTCACGCTCAACACCCATTCCGTTGAAATATTCACGAACTAAAAGTAATCCTTGCATTAGTAATGCAGTTTCTACTATATCAGCACCTTTATCTATTGAGCTGAAAGGAAGAGCTTCACCTGTTTCACCATTAATCCAATGAGGAAATGCGCCATGTAGTTCTTTTCTTGGAGTTTTATCACGCAGAAATAAGCAAATTTTCATTAGTCTTTGAAGCGCTTGTTCACGTGTGATCCAGCCACGTTCTACTGCAACAATTATAGCCGCTACTCCAAAGCCTGTTCCGCCTGTTGCTGTTGGCGTAACTTCCCAGTTGAATGTGCCCTCATACACAAGACCAGATGTAGGATGGCTGTGCTCCCACATATAAAGAAAGGCATCGTGCTGTAAGTTATCTAAATTTTTACGATCAGTAAGATAACTTGTATCGGGTGTGAAGTTTAAATAGTTTTGAGTTTCTGTATGTTGATTCTGTATTTTATCACTTCCAAATGAATGACTAGCTAATGATAAAAAAAGAAAGGTTGTGACTAAAAGTCGCTTAACAATTTGCTTCATATTTTATTTTATATCCAAATTTAAGAGATTATATATATTTATTTTTGTTATAATGAAATATTAGATAATTTAAGATTTCTACTTCTAAAGTATTTTCCTAAGCTTTTGAATGTTGTTATAGTTATTTTTTATATCTTTTTATAGTATTTACTGTAAAAGCTTTAGTTTAGTTTATAGTTATATTTTAAGAGATATTTTTAGAAACACACCCTAGATAATCTCTTTTTAATCACTTGTCAAAACAAATAGTTTATTTTAAATTTGATACTCTGTTATAGCTACAGATCTTGCTTATTTATAACTTAGTAAAAAAAAAGAGAGCCAAAGCTTGACTCTCTTTACTGGAAATATATTTAAAAATCTACTTTACAGTGTCTTTTAAAGCTTTACCAGGTGTGAATTTAACTACTTTAGTAGCAGGGATTTCAATCGCTTCCTTAGTGCGTGGGTTGCAACCTTTACGTGCAGCACGTTGAGAAACTTTGAAGCTACCAAAGCCTGTAAGTGTAATAGAATCGCCATTAGCGAGACATGCTGTGATAGCATCTATAGTAGCATTTAAAACCTCTTCGGTTTTCGCTTTGCTTGGAAGTTCTGCTTTCTTTTGAATAGCTTCGATTAATTCTGCTTTAGTCATAACAACTCTCCTTGAGTACTTTTTTCTAAAAAGATTTCTCTTTCTTATAATGACTGAAAACGAATGTCAAGCGGAAATATGCTTCACTACATAATTTAAGCTTATTGAGATATTTTTTCAATATTTAAACTCAAAAAAAACAACATGTTAGAAAATCGACTTATAAGCTCTTTGTTTCTAAGGAAATTATGTAGGAAAGCAAGCGAAAGAAGACTTGACAGTTTGACGAAATAAAGCAAAAATAAGGACATTAAACTATGGTGAAGTTCTAAACTATAACACTTTACTTTTTATTTAGAATTTTAGCCAAAGACGAAATGTTAGGAGTAACAGTTATGATGTTTCAACCAGATTTGGAAACCCTTCCAAGAGAAGAACTAGAAAAGTTACAATTAACTCGTATACAAAATCTAGTATCGCGAGTATATGCTAATGTTCCATTTTATCGTAAAAAGTTTGATGAAATCGGGCTTAAACCTGAACACATCAAAACACTTAATGATGTAAAACTTCTTCCTTTTACTGAAAAGCAAGATCTTAGAAATAATTATCCCTTTGGAATGTTTGCTGTTCCTCGTGAACATATCGTCCGTCTTCACTCATCAAGCGGAACAACAGGTAAGGCAACAGTTGTTGGATACACAAAACGTGATCTTGATAACTGGGCAGATATGGTTGCTCGTTGTCTTGCTATGGCGGGTGTTACACCAAATGATGTTCTTCATAACGCTTATGGGTATGGTTTATTTACCGGTGGCTTAGGAATGCACGATGGCTGTGAACGCCTTGGTGCAACAGTAATTCCTATGTCCGGCGGTGCAACAAAACGTCAAATACAAGTTCTTAAAGACTTTGGCTCAACTGCAATTTGCTGTACACCTTCATATGGTCAATACCTTTACGAGGCTATGCAAGATGCCGGTCTTACAAAAGATGATTTCAAATTACGTATAGGTGTTTTTGGTGCTGAACCTTGGACCGAAGCTATGCGCCGTGACATGGAAGGCAAACTCGGCATAAAAGCTATGGATATTTACGGACTTTCCGAAATCATGGGTCCCGGCGTTGCAATGGAATGTCATGACGCTCAAGACGGTATGCACGTCATGGAAGATCACTTCTATATTGAAATTATCGACCCTATCACCGGTGAAGTACTACCTCATGGTGAAGTGGGTGAACTTGTTATTACAACAATTACAAAAGAAGGTATTCCACTTATCCGCTATCGTACCCGCGACTTAACCATCATCGACGATACCCCATGTAAATGTAGCCGTACTTTCCATAAAGTAAAACGTTTCAAAGGAAGAAGCGATGATATGCTCATCATCCGTGGTGTAAACGTTTATCCACAACAAATTGAATCAATTCTTATGGAAGCAGAAGGCACAAGCGCGAACTATCAAATCATTGTTAGCCGTGAAGGCACTATGGATAATATCGAAGTTCAAGTTGAAGTTGATGAAGCTAACTTCTCCGATGAAGTACGTAAACTTCAAAAAATCGAAAGCAGTATCCAAAGAACAATCAAAGAATTCCTCGGTGTTACCGCTAAAGTTCGACTCGTTGACCCAAGAACAATTACCCGTTCCGAAGGTAAAGCCGTTCGTGTTATCGACAATCGCCCTAAAGGTGAATAGATAAATTTATTATTTTTTTGTCTCAGACGGCTGGGGGAAAGGAAAAACTAAAACTTTGAAAGGGAACTTTTCCCACGTTTAGGTTTTCCCTTTTCCCCAGACCCCCTATCCCTTTCCTTACAAACTTTTTAATTTCATCGCGCAAAGTTCATCTATAAATTTATAGCTATAGGTGGCGATGAAGGTTTTATATTTCAATAAAAACATTGTCCTTTATTCCTTAGTTATAAGAGTGAAGATTTGTGTTTTAAACTCGTCTCCAAACTTAAAGATAATTTCTTTATTTTGACGCCAAGGGAAATAATTTTCTTGTAAGCACATTTTCCTTTTTTCCGACGAAGGAGGAAAAAAGAAAAGGGGTTTGCAAAGGGAATCATTCCCTTTGCCCGTCGGAGACAAAAAAAATAAAAAAATAGGATTTATACTACAATGAATTTTCCAGAATATAGAGCAGAAATGCAG
>CAYJEN010000019.1:0-25320 GCA_964369185.1 uncultured Desulfovibrionaceae bacterium | reverse complement strand
TCCGTGACTTAGCAAAGCAAGGTATGCCTATGATTATGGCTACTCACCAGATGGAGCTTGCTAGAAATCTAGCTACAGAAATTTTATTTATGGAACAAGGTTCTATCATCGAACAAGGTTCACCTGCGGACTTACTTAGTAGCGAATCTCGTACTTATGAGTTTTGCTCAAAAACACATATCTAAAAATAGATTATCAGCCTTAGGAGTATAGATTATGGCTTTCTCAATTTGGGGGCAAAAACGTAGCAAAGAAACTACAATAGAATGCCCAAAATGTAAAAGTATTATGGTGATTGGTCGCACCTGACACGACGTATCACTTTGGTGCAAGGATTGCACACATACAATGCATTTAGAACAGGCTCTTCCTCTTATGGACGAGGCTATGGAATCATTCTTAGAGAACGTTTTCTGCGATAGAATGTAGATTATAAGTGTTTTATTTTTCGAGAGGGAAACTACATAAAAATAGTTTCCCTCTTATATTTTAATCTATAACTTTAGGGTTATACAATCAAGTAAATCTAGCCTTCGATTATAGCTAGGAATTCATCTTCATTCATAATTGAAATTCCAAGCTTTTGAGCTTTTTCAAGCTTTGAACCTGCATTTTCTCCTACAACTAAGATATCTAGATTTTTGCTCACACTTGAAGCATTATGACCGCCATTTTCTTCTACAATTTTCTCAAAGAAAGTACGAGGCTTTGAAAGCGAACCAGTGAAGAGTATCTTTTTACCCTCTAATAAGGCAGATTTCTTTTCTCCTTGTGTATATTGTGGGTTGAGTCCAATCTCTTTTAATTCTTCGATTAAATCTTTGTTGTCATCATTCATAAAAAAGGCATGAATCGATTCCATAACCTCATCGCCTACGTCTTGCAATTCTAAAAGTGAAGACGGTCTATTACGAGCTACTTCCATTAGATTATCAATAGAATGAAAATGCTTTGCAAGCGTGAGAGAAGTCTGTTCACCAACGTGACGAATTCCAAGAGCCGAAATAAAATTTTGCAAACTTGCTTTTTCTTTTACCTCATCAAGACTTTCAAGAAAATTCATTGCACTTTTTTCTTTCACATTAGGGAACTGAAGAAGTTGTTCTCTTGTCATTTTAAATAGATCGGCAAAGGTTTTGAGGTAATCTGCTTCTACAAGGCGATCAATCCACTTAGGTCCAATCCCCCCGATATCAAGCCCGCTTTTGCCTACAAAGTGTTGTATCGCCCTTGCTCGGACTTGTGGGCACGATACGTTCAAGCAATACCAAGCGGCATCGCCATCTTCTCTAAAAGCAGGACTATCACAAATTGGGCAGACATGCGGGAATACATAAGGTTCAGAATTTTCATCACGCTTTGATTTATCTACTTCAATAATTTTTGGAATTACATCACCGGCTCTTTGCACAAGTACGGTATCACCAATTCGCACATCAAGTTTTATAATTTCATCTTCATTATGAAGAGTTGCTGATGATACCTCAACTCCTCCAACGTGCACCGGTTCAAGGTCAGCTACCGGGGTAAGAACTCCTGTTCGTCCTACTTGAATATTTATTGCTTTAAGCTTTGTATATGCCTTTTGAGCCGCAAATTTCCATGCAAAAGCGAATCGAGGTGCTCTTGCAGTGAAACCAAGCGAGTTTTGAAGTTCTAAATCATTAATTTTGAAAACAAGTCCGTCGATTTCAAAAGGTAGACTTTCTCTTTTCTCTTCAACTTTTCTATAAAATGCTAAAGCCTCTTCATGAGTATGGCAAATCCCGAAAATTGAAGAAGAGTGAAATCCTAACACTCGTAAATTACTCATAGTTTCACCATGAGTTTTCCAACCTGTATATGTTGACGAGTAGGCTAAAAATTTCAAGGGTCTTGAGGCTATTTTAGTAAGATCAAGCTGTCTTAGAGTGCCTGCTGCTGCGTTTCGAGCATTTTTAAAAGGAGCTTGCCCTTTTGCAATTTGTTTCTCATTCAAATCTGCAAAATCATCTTTAAAAAATAAAACTTCACCACGAACTTCTAAAAGGTCAGGTATATCTATAGAAGTTAATTTTTGCGGAATATTTTTTATTAGTTTGGCAGCATGTGTAATATCTTCTCCGATGAGTCCGTCTCCACGAGTCAGAGCAAGCACAAGTTCGCCTTTTTCATACACAAGTTCACAAGCTATACCATCAAGTTTCAAATCTGCGAAGAAAGTAAGATCGGCTTTAGGTTCAATGTTTTTCATCTTTTGTGAAAATGCTTTAAATTCGTCAATATCGAATACGTTGTCTAATCCATACATTCTATTATTATGTGCTTTTTGTTGCAAGCCTTGGATAAGATTTCCGCCTACTTTCTTTGTAGGCGATTTTTTATCGATAAACTGCGGATATTTTTCTTCAAACTCTACAAGTTCCTTATAAAGGGCATCATACTCTTCATCTGAAATTTCTGAAGTGTCAAGCGTGTGGTAAAGATGATTATGGCGTTGTAAATCTTGAAGCAACCACTTGTAACGTGCTCTTTCTTTTACACTTGGTTCATTTATTACATCAAATAGACTGCCTTGTTTGTTCATTGTATTCTCCCTCTTTCGTGCCCTCAAGTTTAATAGATTTATGCCTTATCGTCAACTAGGAATTAAAGGGAAACTATTCAAAAAAAAATTGTTTTAATCTATTTACATAATTTAAGAATTAAAAAATCTTAAGCAATTTTAAAGAATATTAACTTTTTTAAATTGCGGAATTTAGCACCTTTAAACTTTTTAAATGCATTAAAGTTATAAAAAATGCACTAATCTTAACAGTATATTTAAACTAACCTCCTGTTTTTATAGAAAAAGACTTTAAAAAATTTAAATTAAAAACTTTAAAAAAATTAAGCCTTTTAAAGCATTCTTAGAAAACAAAATTGAAGATATTTAGAGTAAATTTGAGATATTTTTAGATATAAATATTTTTATATGTGTACAACTTCTTAATTTTTTTGTTGAAAACTTTAATCACTCCTCAGATTTGCTGATGTATAAAGGACTTCCGCATTTTACCCAAAACAGCCATTAAAGCAATTTAACGTGTTAAATCATAAGATTATAATATTTCTTACATTGGGGATTAAAAAGCTCTTCATTTAGAAGACATCTCGTTTATTCATCTTGAATCTTTAACGGTTTTTCATTAAGTATACGCCTATGAAAAAACAATGGTCTGAAATTCTCACGCAGTTACAAGATGAAGTTCCTTCAGGTGTATTCAAAGTTTGGCTTGCACCTCTTCAAGGTTCCGTTGAATATTTAAATTCAACTACACCAACCATTCGCCTTATCGCTAGATCGGCTTACGCTTCAAACTGGGTAAAAGATAAACTCCTTGATGGTATCAAGAGAGTCTCTACTTCTGTGCTCGGCGCCGAACCTACTATCATCGTTGAAATTGCTGAACAAAATTCAGTCATTAGCTCAACCGTTGAACTGGCTAAAAACCTACCTACAGCTCCTTCTGTTCTTGCTTCTACAGAGCCTGTTGCGCCTACCGTAAATATGCGCGCCTCTAACGAACAAGCAGTTCTTCCATTCACATTTCAACCAGTTCCACTTACCCCAAGCAAGCAATATTTTGATAAACTCAAATATAGCTTCAATACCTTTGTAGTTGGCCCTTGCAATCAACTTGCTCATGCAGCTGCAAAAAATATTTTATTACCAAATACTTCTACAGAAATGCTTTTCTTATCCTCTGCGCCGGGTCTTGGTAAAACCCATATAACTCAAGCACTTGGAAAAGCAATGTATACTGAAAGTAAGCAAAACCATTTAAACATGGCTTATCTTACTGCAGAAGACTTTTCTTCGCAATTCATTCAAGCTTGCAGATTCAAAGACTCTAATACAATCAAAGAATTTAAAGACAGATTCTCGTATCTAGACCTCCTCTTGCTTGAAGATATACATATATTAAATGGCAAAACAAAAACTCAAGAAGAACTTCTTTCTATCGTAAAACGAATGCAGGATAGAGGCGGAAAAGTTGTATTTACTTCCTCCCTTGCTCCTAAAGATTTACGTGGTTTAGATTCTCATCTTACTTCACGTTTCTGTTCCGGCTTTGTTGCAAGTCTTGATTACCCAGACTTTGATACAAAGAAAGATATGCTTATCCAAAAAGCATTTTATAGAAACTTTACTCTTCCTGAATCCGTTGCTGATGTTTTTGCTCAACAATTAGATGGTGACGTGAGATTACTTGAAAGCTCACTTAACAATCTTCTTCTTAAGGCGCAAACATTAAATCTGCCAATTACTCCTGAACTTGCGTATAGCATTATTGCTCAGGTAGCTCCTCAAAACCCTGATAACAGTCTTACTGAACTTCTTGCGCTTATCTGTTCATGTTTTGATATTACGGAACAACAATTGACTTCAACCTCACGTAAGCAAGACTTCGTTATGGCTAGAAACACCGCTTTCTATCTTATGAGAAAGCACTTTGCACTTACCATGCAAGATATTGGTTCTAAGCTTGGACGTCGTCACTCTACAGTAAGTAAAGCGGTTACTCAAGTAGAAGCTGAACTTATGAAAAATTCACGCATTGGTATTAAACTAAAAAATACTATTAATGCGATTGAATCTCGTGCAACTTTCATTAATATTTAATTATTTAATAGTCATCTAAAGTATGACTTCTATATATAAGCTCTTAAATTCTTACTTCCTCTAAATCTGAAATACAGACTTAAAGGAAGATTTTCTTTCTCAAAAGATTATATAAAAATCCCTCATCTAAACTTATTTTCAAACTTAGATGAGGGATTAACTTGTTTAAGACCATTTTTAGATAAGGGTATATTTCCCCCTCAAAAATTCGTATTTTAAGTAAAAAAATCTAAAATTTATCCGCCGATTGTAACCATGCGTTTAGTAGCTACGGCATTTTTACGTTTTTCCAGAAGCTCTGAACCTATTTGTTTTTCTGAAGTTGCATTTCTAAAAAATTCAATAAGTTCTTCGTCTGTAGTAGTTGGTTCTCTTAGAAGTCCAACTAAGTCATACTCATGGTCATCAAAAAGGCAAGTACGAAGTTTACCATCAGATGTAATACGAAGGCGATTGCAAGTTCCACAGAAGTGTGAAGAAAGAGGAGTTATTATTCCAAATCTACCCTCTCCGCCCTCTATTGAGAACATACGAGCAGGGCCGCCATTATCGCTATTAGGTTCACGCGGGATAGGTGCAAGATTTACGTATTCACGTGCTTCTTTAAGAATATCATCCGCTGACCAGTAAAGATTTTTTTGCCATATAGTATCTTCACCCATAGGCATAAACTCAATAAATCTTACATCAACAGGATTATTTTTTGCAAGGTCGAGGAAAGATTTTAGCTCATCACTATTTCTTCCATTCATAGCAACAGCATTTATTTTAAGCGGGATTTTATGCTCAATCATTGAGTGCATAGATTCCAAAACATTAGGAAGTAAGTTTCTACCTGTAAGACCTTGGAATTTTTCAGGGATAAAAGAATCAAGAGAAAGGTTTACTTTCACGTCAAGCTCTTTTAAAAGAGGGATATGAGGCTGAATAATAGTGCCATTTGTAGTTACTCTTAAGTCAATTGTAGGAAATTCCTTACGGAGTCTTACAAGAAATTCAGGAAAGCCTTTACGAACAAAAGGTTCGCCTCCTGTCATACGGATTTTGTCAATACCATGAGCAACCGCAATGCGAATACATCGCTCGATTTCTTCAAAGCGCAGAATCGATTGGTGATGAATGTAGTGGCTTTCATCCACGCAGTAAATACAAGAAAGGTTACATCTGTCAGTAATGGAAACTCGTAGGTAGCGCACAACTCTGTCATGCTTATCAACAAAAAAGGCTGTCATTTCTTAATCCTTGATTTCTGATTTTTCAAAGAAGATTATATCTCTTTTTATTGTAACAGAAACATTATTATTTACACTCAGTGCTTTGTTACTTTCATTAAGACACATCAAATCATCAAGTTTAAAAAGAACTTCTGATTGCGGTTGACTTCCAATTCTTCGTAAAGCTTCGGCCAGCACTCTCAAACGAATAGCTTTTTCTTCTTTTATTATTTGTTGTCTATTAAGTGTAAGTTTGTGTTTTATCTCGCTTGAATCTGATGGAATAAAGGTAGAAATTCTTTTACTCCAAAACTGCTTGTCGCTTTGCCCCTGTAGCCAATTACTGCGAACATTTTTTAAGTAAGATGGGTTTTCCTTTAAAAATAATGGTAGAACTGTGTGCCTTACTCTATTTCGCATATAATCATCTGAGGAATTCGAGCTATCCTCAATCCAAGAGATATTACACGTATTCAAAAATTCCACAAGTTTTTTCTTCTCAGTCAAGAGAAAAGGTCGTATAATATGTCTTTTTCCATCAAGAGCTGACATACCCACACTTCCGTCTAGGCTTGTGCCACGCATTTGACGCATAAGAACATCTTCTGCTAAATCATTTAAATGATGTCCTAATGCTATATAATCAAAATTTCGTAAACTTCTCTGTTCTTCAAAGTGCTTATAACGAACTATTCTTGCACTCTCTTCAATGCCTTTCTGCCATGTTTTTGCAAGAGCGTTTACATCTTCTTTTATAACTACGCATTCAATATTCAAATTATTACAGACTGATAAAGCATACTCTGCTTCCTGCGCTGATTCCTCTCTTAAAGAATGATCTATATGCACAGCAAAAAGTTCAAGATTATATTTTTCACGCAGTAAAGACAGCAGAACTAAAACCGCCATACTATCAGCCCCTGCCGAGAAAGCAACTATTAACTTTTTATCTTTAAGAGAAAATTCTAAATCTTCAATAAAATGTACTGTATGCAAACAAAAATGCGCTTCTTTTCTTGGCAAATCTTGCAGTTTAAAAGGCTTAATTCTTTGCATACTGCTTTTTCCACTCCGCAAGGAAAAGAAT
Source organism: uncultured Desulfovibrionaceae bacterium (assembly GCA_964369185.1). Lineage (GTDB taxonomy): Bacteria > Desulfobacterota > Desulfovibrionia > Desulfovibrionales > Desulfovibrionaceae > CAYJAZ01. The sequence continues at coordinate 18,374 of CAYJEN010000019.1, read as the reverse complement.
AGATGTTTCTAAAGAATCTAAAGGCTTAGATTCACTCTTTAAAGTGTAAACAACGTCTTCAAATGCTGTTGTTGCAGAGAAATCATGCTTTTTATAGAGTTCAGCCATTTGAGTTTTTAACTCTTCAGGCATATCAGTCAGATAAGATTCTATTCCGTCTCTTTCTTGTAGATTTGGTTGAATAATATCAAGCATAGTTTGCATTCTATGCATATATGTATGCTCTTTTAAAATTCTTTCGTATGCTCTTTTGGTAAGCGCATCTCTTTCTTCCGGTTTTGCAAGATAATAATTTATAAGAGCCGGAACTTCTTCAAAATTTTCAAAGGTAAGGAGTTCTTTATCGTCACCATCGCAAACAAAAAGTTCGCTCATAAGGCTTCTTCTATCTACAAGTTGGAAAGCTTCCATACTTGCAAGTTCAAATGTACGAGGATTTACAAAGTCTCCTATTCCATCTCTTTTCCTTTCTACGCTCGAATGAAGATTCAAATTTATCTTAGTTGCATTATAAATCGATACTGACTCTTCAGGACTTACTCTTGCTCCATTATTTTGTAAATAAGGCGCAAGAACATTATCGCCTTCCCAATCAGAACCCCAAATTTTGAAATTATAGGACATTAATCTTCTAAATTCATATCGTCTATTTGCATAACCGGCACCAAGAAAAGCAACGTCTGCGCCATACTTTGTTCTATCCTCAGTTGATAGTTCTACTTTTTTATGGAAGTTTGGAAGAGCTGCTAAAGGCAAATAATGCGCTTGATTTTGTCCGCCTTTTTTTAGCTTTGATAGAAAAGGTTCTTTTTGGATAACAAAAAAGTAAGAATAAAGATTTGCATACGCGCGCCAATATGTAAATATTTCATAATCTTCCACAAACCACATTGCAGTTGGAATTTTATCTCTTTCAAATCTTTTGAGCACAGGTCTTGAAAGTGGAGCTTGCGCCATTGCAAATACTATGTCAGGAGCAAACTTTTCCGCTTGAGCATACACAGCTTCTGAAAGTAAATTTGCAAAATTATTTTGTAGGAAATCCCCTCTCTCAGAAGAAACTTGTAACTTTCTTAATGCTTGAAATGATGATTGAAACTCCGGAGCATTAAACACTTCAACTTTATGACCCAAAGCTTTAAGCGCATCTACGCAATAATTACCAATAGGCAAAGAACCACCGTATAAAGGCAAAACAACTAATATTTTTAATGCTTTTGACATTCTAAACTCCTAATTTTTCAGAAGCGAAAAAATTTGTACTATCAAATAAATTTGCGGCAATATCTTCAACTTTTTGACTATGTGCCATACAAACATCACCATATTTATATTCAAAAAGTAATGATCGCATTATTTCAGCCTCATTCCTATCCTTAATAAGTCCATCTATAGGCAGATAAATAAGCCCTACTTTATCAAAAGAGCTTTCTAGTATTGCAAAATTTTCTGCTTCTTTATTTGTCTTTCTTTTTGACATTCTAGCCAAAAGCGATGGCGACGAAAATATATCATGACATTTTACATTCTTACAGTTTACTCTTTCAGCACACGGAGCACAGTCCACAGTAGCTTGAATTGCAGTATGCCCAAGCCCATAAGCCCCTGTCTCAAAAGCCCATGCTGAAGAACAGAAAAATGAAAGAGTCGGAGTGCCTAAAAATGCAGAACAATGCAAAGTACCTGTATCCGGTGAAAGAACTAGGTCAGATTCTTCAATACATTTAAAAAGTTCCGGCATTGAAGTTTTACCAACCATATTTCGTAAGGTAAAGTTTTCATTTCCTTTAAAATAGGAAAGAAATTCTTGTGCAAGTTTATCTTCCTGAGATGTTCCAAGAAGAATAAATTCAGCTTTATTGAATCGAGTCGCAAGCACTTTGATTATTTGTGCATAACTTGAAAGAGGAACAGATCTACGTTTGTTTTGTCCCGAAAGAACTAAAGCAATTTGAAAAGCACCTTTTCCCTCTTGCCATCTATACATTTTATCTACAGCTGATGGATTCACCAGCTCTGCTGAAATGGGATTATTCGACAAAAATGCCCAATAATCTACTATATGAAGCGGTGATTGATAGCGTTTTGCCATATATTTAAACGCAAGTTCTACCCATTCCGAGCGTCTTTCTTGTGTGTTTTCAACAAAATAACCCTTTACTTGTTCGGGACTAAAAAGCCTTGAAAGAGCAAAAGTAAGTGGCGAATAATTTAAAGTATAAACTTCATCAAATTTTGCATTTTTTATTGAATCAAAAAGATTTATATTCTTAGTAAAAACTTCTAACTTATCAGCGTCAAAAGCATAAATTGGCAATATATCAAGATCAGGATAAGCAAGTTTTGCTAATGCTTCTTGTGTTTTATCAACGCATAAACTTACTTCACCATCTTGTTGTAAACTTTTTATTAAGCGCCTTGTTTGTAGTATATCACCAAAGCGTGCAAGCTGTATCACTAAGTATTTCTTCATAATTACCTTTACGATTTTCTACTTTTTCATTTTTACATTCAAAAAATTTGTATATCATTTCCCATAAAATTGAAAGTTAAGATTTATTTCTATTTTTTTCTTACTCCTAAAATATTAGGAATTTCAACAGGAAAATCAAAAAAAGCTTTTTCGCTCATACCAGAAAGAAAAGTAGTTTTATTTTGAGTATTTATATAAATTCCAGCTTCTGTTCCTCCCTCAGCATAGAGAACGGTTTTAAACACAATCCCCTCTTCCGATAAAGAAAGTAGATATTCTGCAAAATCATAAACACTTGTGGGCGACTTTGAAAGTATAAAATATATCATTCCATTAGTATCTTCACCATAAGCTGATATAGAAAACTTTTTATGAGACGGTTTCCACATATTCTTACTTTTTTGCTCACTAGGATTAAAATCACCTAAAATTCTATAGTTTTGAACTATTATATCATATTTTTCAAGAAGCTGTTCCCAATTTGCATTAGATTTTTCAACAAACATAGTTTCAATATCATTAGGATTTTTCGCTTTTGATAGAAAAAAACCACTCATTTTAGAAACAATTCTATCATTATTTATTAAATCTTTATTTTTCATATAGGCTGTACTTGTTTTTCTGTCAGGCAAGTACATAGACGCATTAAGAGCAACCAACAACTCTTTCTCTTTTCCCCATTGTGGGAGTGAATAAGATTGATTTTCCGTAAAATTACCAAATAAGTCGATAGAATAAATTGATGTATCAATTTGAATTATATGTAAGTCAAAAAGAGTTTCTTTCTCATGCCCTGAACTCTCGAGCATAAGTTTTTCATTTCGCCTCATGTAATTTAGTCCGTCTTCAAGAGTAAGCCACTCAAAAGAAGAAGCAAAGCAAAATTGAGCATAAAAAAGTGCATATGTAAGTAAAAAAGATAATAATTTTATAAACTTTATCATGCACACTCCTATAATATAGCTACTAAAGTTCTATATTAAGCTTTTTCATTCTGTATTGTAGTGTTGAACGAGGAATACCAAGCTTTTTTGCAGCTCCATGCGGACCTGAAATTCGTCCGTGGCACTCTTTTAGTGCTTGAAGTATCATACGCTTTTCATTATCACGCAATGAAAGTTCAGATATATTTTCTGAATAAGATGAATGCACTTGAGTATCTGAAATACTTTCTTCTTTATTTTTAGATAAAGGCGCATCATTTTTTGTTGGTATTGCATAGAGTTGACTACTTTTATCAAGCAAAGCTTCAACATCTTGCACTCTTATTTTTTTATGCACTGCTTGTTGGATAAGTAATTGCTGAATAATATTTTTAAGTTCGCGAACATTACCTTTCCATGTATAATTTTTTAGAATTTCTTTTACTTTTTCAGATGGTCTAAGTCTTGCTAAGCCTAAGCTTTTTGCTGCTTGTTCGCCAAGATATGTAAAAAGAGGAATTATATCGCCTTGTCTTTCACGAAGAGGTGGCAGAGTAATAGTGTAACACGCTAATCTATAATAAAAATCTGAACGTAGACTTCCTTTTGACAACGCTTCGGAAATATTAACGTTTGTTGCTGTAATTAGGCGAGTATCAACAGAAAGAGTTGAGCTTTCACCTACTCGTTCAAAAGTTTTTTCTTCCAATGCATGAAGTAGTTTACTTTGCATTTCCGGTGATAGTTCTGCTATTTCATCAAGAAAGAGAGTCCCATTATGTGCGTGCTCAAATCTACCGATTCTCTTCGTTGCCGCACCTGTAAAAGCTCCTTTTGCATGCCCAAAAAGCTCACTTTCAAAAAGCGATGGAACAAGTGCAGGGCAATTTACCTTAACAAAGTTCTTAAATTTTCTGTTACTTAATCTATGAATATGTTGTGCTAGTAAAGTTTTACCAGTTCCTGTTTCCCCTAAAATTAATACAGGAATATCTAACTTTGCGATAATTTGAACCTGTTGAAGCAGATCATTCATAATACCTGTTCCAACAATAAATCTATCTTTATCATTAAACTCTATATTATCATGCGGTTGTAAAACTATATCAGTATGTTCAAGCGCAAGGATAAGAGCAAGGCTTGATGCTATAAAGGGGCAAAGTTCCAAAAGAAATTCTGTATATGCGTATAAATAATCCGGTTCATTTTGAAACGAGCAGTGAAGTGTTCCTAAAAGCTGCTCATTTACAACAAGTGGAAAAGCCATTGTTGTTGATAGACCAGCCTCAGTGAGCGGATGAATTTCACTTTCAGAAAAATATCGTGCTAAATTTGTAATAACTAGTGGACCACGAGAAGCAATAACCTTTCCCGCTACCGTATTTTCTCCGGCTACACGTACCGAAGATAAAGATGAAACCACTGTTCCTTCTGCATCTGCAAAAAGAGTAAGTCTGCCAGTTTCTTGATTATAAAGATTTATGCAAAGTCTATCGAAGTGAAATTGTTCCTCTAAAAGAGCTGTAAGCGTAGCAAAAAATTCAGATCGTGTCGTAGGAGTCACAACCTGACTAACTAAGCCTTTAGCTACTTTAAAGACACTACTTGAACGTATATTTTTTTGTGTATTCGGCATAAATTTCCAAAATCAAGTATAGAGAGGAAAAGAGTAACTTTTCCCCTCTATAAATATAACTAAATTGTTATAAGTTCGTACTCACCACTTCCAAGCCCAATTTGCTCGGAGTGCTTTATCTGACTACGCCAGTTAGTTGTTGGGTGGATAGCTTTAAAATGATCGCCTATATGCCCATGATTACAACCGCAATCACTCATAATGCTTCCTCCAATTGCAGGTGCAGCATTAACAGCATCAATACATGCTTTATCAAGAGCTACAGGGTCAAACGATGCAAACATACCAATATCAGGAACGATAGCAGAATCATTTTCGCTATGACAATCACAGTAAGGTGAAACTTGGTTTACTATGCTGATATGGAATTGTGGTCTATTTTGTACAACCGCAAGTGTATATTCAGCCATACGACAATTTAAAGTATCTGAATTTGCATCGAAAGGAGCTGTAGTTGCGCTAAAGTTACATACACCAATACATCTACCGCAGCCAACACATTTAGTGTGGTCAATAGAAGCTTTACGCTCAGCAACTGTTATAGCATCATGAGCACAGTATCTGGTACAAACTTTACAACCAGTACACTTTTCTTGATCAACAGTTGGTTTACCGTCGCTATGCATATCCATTTTACCAGCACGGCTTCCGCAACCCATACCGATGTTTTTAATTGTACCGCCAAAGCCTGTCATCTCATGCCCTTTGAAGTGGGTAAGAGAAATGAAAATATCGGCATCCATAACAGCTCTACCAATCTTTGCACTTTTAAAGTATGTGCAATTTTCAAGTGGAACTTCAACTTCATCAGTACCTTTTAGTCCATCACCAATAAGGATATGGCAACCGGTAGAAAATGGTGAGTAGCCATTTTCATAAGCTGATGTAATATGTTCTAACGCATCTTTTCTGCGCCCTACATATAGTGTGTTACAGTCGGTTAAGTATGGTTGACCACCAAGACTTTTTACGACATCTGCCACAGTTTTTGAAAAGTTAGGGCGTAAAAATGAAAGGTTACCCGGTTCACCAAAGTGTAGTTTAATAGCAACAAATTTATTTTGCATTGCTATATCGCCAATTCCTGCTTTTCGGATAAGTTTTTCAAGTTTGTCTTGTAAACTTGTCCCAACAGGACAACGCATATCAGTAAAATATACAGCTGACTTAGTCATTAAAAACTCCTTAGAATGTAAAATCTATCTCTCTATTTTTTATATCTGATTTAGTTTAAAATGTCAAAATTTCTATAAATATTTATCTAAAAAAATTTTAAAAAAGAGGGAAAAGAAATTCACTTTAGACAAGTAATTTCTTTTCCCTTAATTTTATCTATTCTATAAATAAGGTTGTTTTTAAAAGAACAAAATTTATGAATCTAGCAATATAACCTAGTGACCTTTTGTAGAAATATTAAAGGTAAGTGCGTATATCTGATGGAAGAAATCAACATATTCTACAAAAACATGATTTGGAACTGTTATGCGAGCAGCAGAGAAATTTAAAATCCCTTTAACTCCGGCATCAACAAGTTGTGTTGCCGCACGTTGAGTTCTTTCCGGCGGTGTTGCAATAATACCAATCTCGATATTTTCTTTTGCAACTACTTCAGGAAGAGTCTTTGTGCACTGAATTTCTAAGCCATAAATATTTTCACCAATTTTAAATGGATCACAATCAAAAGCAGCTACTAGGAAGAAGCCTCTATTTCTGAACTCTTGATGATGAATAAGAGCTCTACCCATATTACCTGCACCTATAAGACAAGCTCGCCATGTTCTATTCACATGTAAACAAGCCTTAATCGCTTCAAGTAAAAACGAAACATAGTATCCTACGCCTCTAACACCAAATTCACCAAAGTAAGCCAAATCCTTACGTACTTGAGATGCATTTACTTCACAAGCTTGAGCTAGAGGATCAGAGGCAATTACCTGCACACCTTCTTTATTCATATGCTCTAAAACTTGAAGATAAGTTGCTAATCTTAATAACGTTGCACGTGGTATACGTTCATTTTTTGCTGAAGTCATGGTAAACTCTACTTTATAAAATATTGTTAAATTATTCTCATGCTAAAATAAAAAACAAGCGGGAAGAGGATATATTGCAAACCCTTCCCGCTTTATTTATCAAAGATTATCTTTCAATCTTGCTAATTATGCCAAGAATGGGTTAGCAAAAAGAAGGATAAGATCTACAAGCAATGCGTAGATACAAAGTGATTCGATAAACGCAAGACCAAGAATAAGTGATTGTGAGATTTGTCCAGCTGCTTCAGGGTTACGTGATGTACCTTCACAAGCAGATTTAATAGCAAGACCTTGTGCAAGACCACAACCAGCTGCTGCAATAGCAATACCGAAAGTCATACCGATTGTTGAAAGACCGATTGCTGTTCCGTCAACGTCAGCAGCAAAAGCAAGGCTAGCAACAGCTAAGAAAGCAACAGTGTTTAAAGCAATAAGAACCAATTTACGCATGATATACTCCTAAAAGTAGTTTATAATTTTGACCAGATGGCCATTCCCCATAAAGTGAGTAGCTAAACCTAACACTAATTTCTAGTGTGCGTGCTCTAAGGCACCTTTAATATAGGTCATAGTAAGAATAAAGAAGATAAATGCTTGTAAAGTTTTAGCAAGCATAAATAAGAAATATAGTGGAACTGTTCCAACTAAAGCACCAACTGAAATTGCAGCACCAAAGCTAAAGAAGATAACAAGTGTAATCTCTTCACCGAAGATGTTACCGAACAAACGCAATGTAAGTGATAACGGACGTGCAACATGTGAAATAATTTCAAGTGGGAACATTAAAGGAACTAAAGCTTTGTTTGTTCCTGTAAAGTGCTGAATGTAGTGTGAACCGTGTGTTTTGATACCAATAACGTTATAGTAAACAAAAACAAAAAGAGCCATAGCAGCAGTTGTGTTCAAGTTAGCTGTAGGAGCATCACAACCCGGTACTAGACCAATAAGGTTCATTGTTAGAATAAAGATAAAAATACCGCAGAGTAAAGGAACAAAACGTCTTCCTTTTTCGCCAATGTTGCTGACAATAAATGTTTCTAATGTATCAACCAGAAATTCAAAGAAAGATTGAAGTTTTCCTGGAACCATACGAACATTTTTTTTCACCAAATAACCAATTCCCGCAAGAATAGCAAGACCCACCCATGTATAAAATACATGAACAAATCCAATAGTAGCGCCGGCAATTTCAATTTCGTACAAGTTCGCCATTTTAGCGAACAATAGGGTAGGTGGTAAACCTGCTGCAGCCATTGTGTCCTCCAAACTACATTTTTAATATATTATCTAACTCACTGTTAGTAACAGTTTAAATATTTAAATGCAAGAGTTAAATTAAAAGTTTTATTTTTTTACCTTAACTCTCTAGATTTTTTGAACTTTTGTTGCACTATAGTACCCCCAACAATGAGTACAATTCCTATCACTGTCGTCCATAAAATCGGCTCCTTCAAAATGAAGCTTACAAAAATTAATGATAAAAATGGTGTAAAAAATGATAAAGAACTAATCATAGGGATTGAATTCGTAAGTCGTAAAGCTAAAGACCACGTCAAAAATGGTATTCCCCATTCAAACAAGCCTAGATAAAGCACTGAAAAGAACGATACCATTGTAAGATTATCAAAGCTTGTTTGACTTACAACCAATGTAATAAGAGCTAACATTGAAGCCACAAAAAAACCTAGTAGAAGTGAAAGTTTATGGCTAAGAGTACATCTATTATTGATAATCCAGTAAGCACCCAAAAATACAGTACAAATAACTGAAAAAGCAATTCCTGTTACATCAAAGCCGGAATCACCTGCTCCTGCACCGCCAAGAGCGATTACAACAACACCTCCATAAGCTATCATCATTCCAAAACCTTCGCCAAGCGAAAATTTTTCTTTTAGAACAACCGTACTCATAAGAGCAAGAACAAATGCCCACGTTGCATTTATTGGTTGAACAATTTGTGCCGGAAGCAATTCATAAGCTGAAAATAAGAAAAGATAATAAAAATATAAAGCTAAGCCTTGCGCAAAAATATTAATGCAGTCTTTTTTTGTAATTGCTTTAATACTTTTCCACTCGCCAGTATATAAAACATAAGTAGCAAGTATTATGCTTGCAGTTAAAAGACCAAGAAAAATTAATTGAAATGGCTCTAAAGTATCTAGTGCAATTTTAAATGCTGTTGATACACTTGACCACATTAAAATAGTGGAAACACCCAAAATGAGTGCTTTACGAGGATTTTTTTGAAACATTTTTTTATCCAAATGCTATTATTTTCGTGATGCTAAAATTCCGCCGCAGATAATTATAATCGCACCAACAAAGGTCATATTACCAATACTCTCACCTAAAATAATATAGGAAAGAGTAAGTACAAACAAAAGCTGAAAGTAATTAAAAGGAGCTAAACTTGATGCAGGTGCTTTACTAAATGCTTTTACTAAAAAAATTTGTCCACCAATCGTTAAAGAAACCATTGCCGTTATGGTAATAAAAAAGGAAAAAGGCAGACTGCTAGGAACAGAATCCAATAGAGGAAGTGCGAATAAGCCTAGTACTAAAGCTCCAATATTTCCATAAAGGATTTGATGCCAAGGGCTTACTTTAAAAGAAAGTTTACGTGTATAGATTTGTAAAAAAACATAACAAACCATCGCAGTTAAAATCCATAACACGCCTGTTAAATCTGCTTCAAGTGTAGGGCGTAGAATAATAAACATTCCAACCATTCCAATTGAAACAGCAATCCACTGTTTTAAACTTACAGTCTCTTTTAATACCAGCGGTGATAAAGCCACAATAAATAGAGGTGCTGTAAAGTAAAGAGATGAGGTTAAATTCAAAGGAAGAGTTTGTACGGCGAACAAATAAAACAAACCTGTACCACCTTGAAAAACTCCTCTAAGAATTAAGTCAAACCTATCACGATTTTTTAGTTCAGCCTTTCTGTTTTCTTTACCCATTATTAGATAAATAGCTAAAATTAAAAGAATGTATCTAATAATATTAATAAAAACCGGTGAACCATAGCTAACAATCAACTTTGAACAAATATCAACACCCGAAAAAAATAAAAGCGAAGTCATCAAGCAAAGCACGCCTTGCATGTGTGATGACGATATATTATTTTTGGATTGATTATTCATCTATTAATGCGCCTCTTCTCTCCACAGCCTATAAGTGGCTAACCATTGGTGAAATGGGATGCGCATAGTGTAATCTTGAGTTTCGTCCATTTCTTGAACCCAGCTATGAAACTCTAAAAGTTCATCTTGGAAAAATTCGCTTACTGAAACTTCTGACGCTGTTTTTTTGTATTCATAGTCGTCAGGGTCTAATCCCATAAGAAAAGCTGCTTGTTCAACAACTGCTGCTCTTGATTGCTCAAAAGTAATCGCTTTGTCTTGCAAGGCATTTAATAGAGGTAAAAGTTCCGGATTATTTTCTTGAACTTCTTTTACAGTTTCATCCGGCACGTGTAAAATTGCCGGTTCTTCATCGTCTGCATCATCTGGAATATCCAAGAAGAAAAAGCGAAGATATTGTTCAAAGCAGAGCGCAACTAAAAGTTTTTTTGCAAACTCTACAGGACTTGCTAAAATTTCTTTAGTCATTTTTTGACTCCTTTATTTTGTATCAACGTGAATTTGAGAAAAATACTTTTTTTTCATTGTGTCAACTCTTTTTTTTCACCTAAAAGAATGTGAAATTTCCCCTTAAGCAAAATCCTATTTTAAGTAAATAATTTCAACTCTTTTTAGATTGTTGCTTTTTTGCAACTTACAAAAAAATATTTAAATTACATTCAGTTCAAATTAAACAACTTTACAATTTTGTAAAATTTTTCTTTTTTTCTTGCCTTAATTTTCAATTTCGTTTATCTATTGCAAATACGATTATAAAACAAGTTATTATTAAGGGAGAAAGTAATAATGGCACAATGGTTAAAATCAAATGATGTATTGGCAACCACAAACCGTGGTACACCTTGTGAATCTGGACTTTGCACACTTTGCCGTGCTGATTGTCAAGGTAAATGTGAAACTTGGTTAGGTTCAATGGTTGGTAGACAACTTCTCTACCCTAGAGATTTTGGTCTTACAACTGCGGGTGCGGTGAGCACAGTTGCTGAAGGTGTGTCATACGACTCTTTACGTATCGACGGTAACCTTTACGGTGCAAAAGGTGCTGATTCTGCTAAAGCAGCTGCCGGCAATACTCTTTTCACAGACGTTTCTATCGAAACCAGCTTTGGTAATGAAGTTATCACAAAAAGCCGTTACCCTGTAATGACTGGTGCTCTTGGTTCTACTTTCATCGCTGCTAAATACTGGAATTCATTTGCAACAGGTTGTGCTATTTGCGGTGTGCCTGTAGTTATTGGTGAAAACGTTGTTGGTGTTGATAAACAAGCTGTTCTTGAAAATGGGCGCATTGTTAAAGCTCCTGAATTAGAACGCCGTATCGATGGTTACCTCCGTTATTACGATGGTTATGGTGCACTTATCGTTCAAATGAACGTTGAAGATACACGTAACGGTGTTGCTGAATACTTAGCAGAAAAATATGCTGATAAAATTATTATCGAACTTAAATGGGGTCAAGGTGCTAAAAACATCGGTGGCGAAATTCAAGTATCTGATATTGAATATGCTAAATTCTTACACGGACGTGGTTATCTTGTTGACCCTGATCCAACCCTCCCTGAAACAGAAGCTGCTTACAAAGCTGGCGCAGTTCATCACTTTGCGCGTCACTCACGCTTAGGCTATACCGGTCTTGGTTCAGTTGAAGAAGTTGAAAAAGACTTCGGCGCACAAGTTGCTTATCTTCGTAGCCTTGGCTTCAAACGTATTTCTCTTAAAACCGGTTCTTACGGTATGGAACCTCTTGCACTTGCAATTAAACTTGCTAGTGAACACAACCTTGACCTTCTTACAATCGATGGTTCAGGCGGTGGTACAGGTATGTCACCTTGGGATATGATGGAAACTTGGGGTGTTCCTTCAATTCTTCTTCATGCTAAAGTTGCTGAATACTGTGCTCTTCTTGCTGCACAAGGCAAAAAAGTTGTTGATATCTCCCTTGGTGGTGGTATGGCAAAATCAAGCCAAATCTTCAAAGGTCTTGCACTTGCAGCACCTTATGCAAAACTCATCTGTATGGGTCGTTCAATGATGATTCCTGGCTTCTTAGGTGCTAACATCGAAGGCGCTCTTCACCCTGAACGCCGTGAAGCTCTTTGCGGTAACTGGGAAAAACTTCCTAAAACAGTTGCTGACATCGGTGACTCTGCTGAAAGCATCTTTGCCGGATACCATGGCATCGCTGCTAAACTTGGTAAAGACGAAATGAAAAATATTCCTTACGGTGCTATCGCTATGTGGACTAACCTTGACCGTCTTGGTTCAGGTCTCCAACAAATCATGGCAGGCGCTCGTAAATTCGCTCTTCCAGAAATTTCACGTCGTGACCTTATGGCTGGAAACAGAGAAACTGCTCGTGAAACAGGTATTCCTTTCATCACTGAATTGAATGACGAAGTTGCACGCAGAATCATAATGTCATAATTTGTGTGATTGATTTAATTTATTGAGGGAGGGGAGAATTCTACTTTCTAGGAAGTAAGGTTCTCCCCTCCCTCAAACTCCCACCCCTCTCCTGCCAAGCAATTAGGGGCTTTTTTATATCTAGCTTTTATTTCATTTTTTTGATAAAGTACTTCTATAAACTTTGAAATTTTACTCTTAGTATTTTGTTTTAGGATACAATGATGGAAATTATTACAGATATAAACAGAGCTGTACAGATTCTAAAAAATGGCGGAGTTATCGCCTATCCAACCGAGACCTTTTACGGACTTGGTTGTTCTGCTTTTAATGAAGAAGCCCTTACACGAATCTATGAGATTAAAGAACGTTCTCTTACTCAGCCACTTCCTCTTATAGTTAGTGACTTTAAGCAAGTTTTAGAGCTTGCAAATATTAATGAAAATATTTACTCCTCTGTCAAAGAAATTACAGATAAATTTTGGGCAGGAAGTTTAAGCATTTTATTTAATGCTAAGGATTGTGTATCGCCAATTATAACTGCAAATACAAGAACAATCGTAATTCGACAATCTCCCCACGCTCTATGCCAACAAATGACAACTCTTTTAAATGCGCCCATAGTTTCAACCTCTGCAAATAAAAGCGGAGAAAAACCGGCTCAATTTGCACATGAACTTGATAAATCACTCTCAATTGATGCCATTCTAGATATCGAAAGAAAAGAAGATGAACCACAAGGCGGACTACCATCAACTATAATCGAAGTTCTTCCAAACAAAAAAATACGCCCACTAAGAACAGGCGCATTTGATTTATCCAAACTAGAAAAATTAGGATACAGTATTTTAGAAAGGTAATCCGAAATGAGAAATAAAAAAATTATTAATGAACCGGCTCAATATTCATCATGCGTATATATTGAAATTTCACCCTCGGAAGTAGGAATGTTTAGATTCTTGCTTGAAGCTTACGATAATCTTGCTCTTTTTACTGTTCTAGATAAATACAAAGCAATTTTAAAAGTTTTCTATTCCCCACACGAGGAAAAAGAAGTCCATGCACGATTAAAAGATATGCAAAGCATAGTTAACTTTTCTTTCATTCCTTTATCAATTTAGTAAATTGAGTTACACAATAAAAACCCCTTTCTTAATCATAGTTAAGAAAGGGACAATATTTAAAGATAAAATAAATAGGGTTTCCAAAGGGAATCATTCCCGTGGAAAAAGTTTCCTTGGTCGCCGAAGGCAAAAAAACTACTCTTGATATCCTTTAGATTGGGCAAAACGTAGAATTTGTGATTGAGCGGATTTCAACTCATTAATACGCACTCTGTAGAGCACTTCTTTATCTTGCACGTAGACATCAAAAGCCATGAGCATGAGAGTATCTATACGCCCACACATTTCTTTATAATCTTTAAAGTCTTGTGCTGATTTAAGAGCTGATTCTATCGCAATATAAATTCTTTCTTTAAATAAACTGATTGGAGCAAGAGCCTGTGCAGGACTTATTGCTTGTACAGCTTGAATACGCATAAGTTCTGCAATCTGCTTTTGAATATCTTCGGGTTGAATATCTTCACCTAAAACTGCTTTGTAGAGAACTTCTGTAGCAGCTTTTATTGTGAATCCAACAGGATTTAAAAATTTATCATCTACAGTGCGAGAAACTCCAACTGCATCAATTCCATGATGTATAAAGAAATCACCAAGCCAAAGTGAGAGGAGTTCAGATTCTTTTTCTTTGCAAATTGTATATATACTCATAAATAACCTTCTATAAATCTTCTATTTTTCCGCACTCAGTACAGATTTTTTGTTTAGAACCACGACTTTGCTTAATATAAGTTACCGCTGATTGACAAACATCACAAGGTTCGCTCACAGGTTCATTCCAAGAGGCAAAATCACATTTAGGGTAAGTTGAACAACCATAGAATACTTTGCCTTTCTTTGTGGATTTTTCGGCAACTTCACCCTCTCCACATTTAGGACATTTAATCCCAGTTGAGTAGGAAGCAGTGTATTTGCATTCCGGATAGTTAGAGCAAGCTTGGAAACGTGCGCCTGTGCGTGAACGCTTAAGCACAACGTCATTTCCGCATTTAGGGCATTCGCCTAACACAGTGACTTCTGCTTTTTCTCTTTCAACTATTTGAACTTTACCATGCTCATCACGAGTAAAGTTAGAAGTGAAAGAACATTCAGGATAGCCTGTGCACGCTAAAAACTCCCCTGCTTTACCAAATTTAATAATAAGAGGTTTTCCACATTCAGGGCAGATAACATCAGTTTCAACACCTTGTTTCATCTGAGTCATTGTTTTTGTAGCAGCTTCAAGCGCAGGATTGAAATCTTTTGAGAAGTCAGAAAGTAGGTTTACCCATCCTTCATTTCCTTCTGCAACCTTATCAAGTCCCATTTCCATTTGAGCTGTAAAGCTTACGTCCATAAGTTTAGGGAAGTTCGTATTTAACTGCCCAACAACTACTGAACCTAAATCTGTAGGACTAAAGTTTTTATCTTCAAGGCGAACATATTCTCTATCTTGCAGAGTTGATATGATAGTTGCATATGTTGATGGTCGTCCAATTCCAAGTTCTTCAAGCTCTTTTACGAGTGAAGCTTCAGAGAATCTGCTTGGTGGTTGAGTGAATTTTTGTTCTTTTGTCATTTCAGCACAAAGAAGATTTTCATCAACTTTAAGTTCAGGAAGAAGAGCATCGTCATCACCAGAGCTTTTCATAGTAAGGGTCAAATAACCCGGAAAAAGAATACGCTGACCTTTTGCTTTCCATTGAGTCGAACCACATTTAATAAATACATTAGTATCATGGAAAGTAGCAGGCGCCATCTGTGAAGATACAAAGCGTGACCATATCAATTTATAAAGCTTGTACTGGTCGTCGCTTAAATCTGTACGAACAGAGTCCGGAGTGATAGTTACATCAATAGGACGTATAGCTTCGTGAGCATCTTGAGCGGCATTTTTACTCTTAAAGACATTTCCCTTGCCTTTTCCACCAAGGTATTCCTTACCATAATTCGTTTCGATAAACTCTAAAGCCGCAGAACGTGCTTCGGTAGCGATACGAACAGAGTCAGTACGCATATAAGTGATAAGCGCAGTTGTGCCACGTTCTTTAAGGTCTATACCTTCATAAAGTTTTTGCGCCGCTTGCATGGTACGCTTTGCCGCAAAATTTAGTTTTTGGTTAGCTACCTGTTGAAGTGTAGATGTGATAAATGGAGGAGGCGCAGAACGTGAACGCTCTTTTTCTTCCACTTGAGAAACAGTCCAAGGATTCGCTTTTATTTCTTTTTCTAAAGCATCAGCCGCTTCTTGATGAGGAACATGAGCTTTTTTATTATTAATCTTATGTAGCTCTACTTTAAAAGGAGATGTTTTTTTATCTTCTTTCTGTAAAAGAGCTTTAAAGTTCCAGTATTCTTCAGGAACAAAGGCTTTTCTTTCTTCTTCTCTTTCAACAATCAATTTTAAAGCAACTGATTGCACTCGCCCTGCTGAAATACCACGTTTTACAGTTTTCCATAATAATGGTGATATTTTATAACCCACAAGTCTATCAAGCACACGGCGTGCTTGCTGGGCATCGAAAAGATTTGTATTTATTTCTCTTGGTTTTTTCAACGCATCTTTCACGGCTTTTGCTGTGATTTCGTTAAATTGGATACGTCTTATATCTTTTGCTTTATCTTTAATACTTTCAGCAATATGCCAAGCTATAGCCTCGCCCTCACGATCGGGATCGGGAGCAAGGAAAACAGTTTCAGCTTTAGCAGCAGCGGCTTTTAAATCGCTTACTACTTTTTCTTTTCCGCTTATGGTTTCGTATTGAGGAGCAAAGTCATGCGCTTCGTCCACGCCTAAGGTTTTCTTAGGTAAATCCCTGATATGTCCGACACTTGCCTGCACCATATATTCAGAACCAAGAAACTTCTTGATTGTTTTAACCTTAGCTGGAGACTCAACTATTATTAAATTTTTTGCCATGACTACTCCAAAATTTCTGATTTACGACTAGCGAATATAAGCTAGTCTTTACTTTCCTATCTGTCAAGCTTGAGATAGATGATTTAAATATTTTTAAATCTCAATTCATTACTAATCTACTTAGATTTTCGTATTTTATCAAAAATTAAAAAATATTTTAAAAATTCATTGAGCGCTCAAACTGTTCATAATTCTTTGTTTTAATGAAAAGCTTCCAAAAATCATAAAAAATGGGGCTAGACAAAAAGTTAAAAGTATGCTTAGAAATAAATGTTCACTTTAATATCACCTAAAAAATATTTGCTATTAAAGCGAAAGTCACATAATATCTATTCCAAAATAGACATATATTCAAGGAGACAACAATGGCTAAGAAATGGAAAACCATGGACGGTAACACCGCTACCGCTCACGTAGCTTACGCACTAAGTGATGTAAGTGCTATTTATCCTATCACACCTTCTTCTACAATGGGCGAACTCGCTGATGAGTGGGCTGCACAAGGTAGAAAAAACGCAATGGGACAAGTGCTCTCAATTCGTGAACTTCAATCAGAAGCCGGTGCTGCCGGTGCTGCTCACGGTTCGCTTGCTGCCGGTGCTCTAACAACTACATTCACCGCTTCACAAGGTCTTTTACTCATGATTCCTAACATGTATAAGATCGCAGGTGAATTATTGCCGGCTGTTTTCCACGTTTCAGCTCGTGCTATTGCGGCGCACGCTCTTTCAATCTTCGGCGATCACCAAGACGTTATGGCTGCACGTCAAACCGGTTTCTCTTTCCTTTGCTCAAACTCACCACAAGAAGCTATGGATTTAGCATTAGTTGCTCACTTAGCAGCTGTTGATTCATCAGTACCTTTCTGTCACTTCTTCGATGGTTTCCGTACTTCACACGAAATCCAAAAAATCGAAGTTATCGACTATGAAGATATGGCTAAAGTTATGAACTGGGATCGCGTTCAAGAATTCCGTGATCGCGCTATGAACCCAGAACACCCGCATCAACGTGGTACAGCTCAAAACCCTGATATCTATTTCCAAGGTCGTGAGCGTGCAAACCCATTCTACGATCAAGTTCCTGGTATTGTAATTGATGCTATGAAACGTGTAGAATCAATCACAGGTCGTCCTTATAAATTATATGACTACTACGGACACAAAGAAGCTGAAAGAATCATCATCTGTATGGGTTCAGCTTGTGAAACCATTCAAGAAGTAGTTGACTACTTAAACGCTCAAGGCGAAAAAGTTGGCGTAATTAAAGTACGTCTATATCGTCCATTCGCTGCTGAATACCTTCTTCAAGCTATTCCTGCAACTGCTCAAACAATTACCGTTCTTGACAGAACTAAAGAACCAGGCGCACTTGGCGATCCATTATACTTAGATGTTGTTACTGCATTTGCTGAAGCAAATATTCAACCATCTCTAGTTGCAGGTCGTTATGGTTTAGGTTCTAAAGAATTTACTCCTGCTATGGCTAAAGCTGTTTTCGATAACATGCTTTCTATGTCTCCTAAAAATCACTTCACAGTTGGTATTGAAGACGACGTAACAAACACTTCTTTAGTAGTTGGTGAAACTGTTACTACTGTTCCTGCCGGCACTGTACAATGTCAGTTCTACGGTCTTGGTTCTGACGGTACTGTTGGCGCTAACAAACAGGCTATCAAAATCATTGGTGATAACACTGATATGTACGCTCAAGGTTACTTTGCGTATGATAGTAAGAAAT
>CAYJEN010000018.1:0-27423 GCA_964369185.1 uncultured Desulfovibrionaceae bacterium | reverse complement strand
TCTTTATTTCGCACGATATGGACGTTATAAACACCATGAGTGATAATATTCTACATTTGAATGCAAATTAATAAATCTTTTTAGGGTATGTTTCTAAATTAATTCTTTTGATTTTTGATAGTTACATGATGTCAATCAAGTTATCCAATGAAAAAAGCTGTATTTAGCTATTTGACTTATTAAAAAACGGCTACGTCAAAATGATTTTTTATTCAAGTCATGTATGTTTTGATACACTTCTTTCATAAAAATTCACTTTTCCTTGTCAAAAATACAAAATCACTTAGTTTAGAAACACACCCTAGAGAAAAATTTAAATAGAAAAAGGGAAATCAGACTCATTAAGTGTGATTTCCCTCTTCATTTAATTTCTATAAATCAATCTTAGAACATACCCGGTAAGTGAATGCCACCTGAAATAGCTGACATTTCACGTTCTGTGATTTCTTTACCGATACGTGCTGCTTCGTTTACAGCTGTAAGGATAAGGTCTTCAAGCATTTCAACGTCTTGAGCTTCCATAACTTTAGGGTCAATAGAGATTGATTTTAGCTCTTGCTTGCAAGTCATTACAACTTTAACCATGCCACCACCAGCTGATGATTCAACTGTTTTAGTTGCAAGTTCGTTTTGAGCTTTTGCCATTTTATTTTGCATAAGTTGTGCTTGGCGTAGAACGTCGTTCATGTTTTTCATTGAGTAATGCTCCTTATATTAATCGACTTTTTTATTTTCGCAATTTGTAATATGTGCGTTAAAAGTCTTTTTTATTTCTTTTATGAGGTCATGATTTTCTAACTCTTCTCTTAATTCGATGCGAGCTTTTGGAGTTTCAACCGTATGCACTTCTACTTTCGCCTTACAATCAGCCCATTTCTCAAGCGCCGCTTGTAAAGATTGATGAAATACAGGTGTATTTAACTCTCTTGAATTATTGGAAGAGGGTGAATTGAGAGTAAGTATTAGAACCCCATTATCCTCCCAGAAAGTCCCTTTACAGAGTCTTAAAGCCAGAGTTAGTGGAGTATGCTTACTTGTAGCTAAAAAGTCAAGAAAAGCTTCATAAGTTCTTTCATTTTTTTTCTTATCATCTGTTACAGAAATATCTTGAGAGAGTTCTTCACTCTTTTCATCATTTTCATCTTTTACAGAAACCGTGCTTTCTTCGACTAGTGGACTATCTACAACAGAAAGATTTTCCTCTGCTTTTATCAAAGGCTCTTCAGTAGGGACACTCTCTTGAGTATGCGTATTTTCTTGAATTTCTATTTTTTCTTCAAGAGACGCAGCTTTTTCAGTTGTGGTACTTTTCTCTACTTTTGGAGCAACTACATCATTTTTTTTTTCCGCAGGCTGTGAAGTTTGTACAGTCTGCGAATTTATTTCATCTGATTGAAGTTCTCTAAGAGGAAGCAACTGTGGTAACAATGCAAGATTTATAAGGAAAAGTTCAAGAGCAACTGCCGGTTCTAGGCTTGTTGCGATTCGTCTTTGCGAATCTAGCGTCATCTGCCAAGCACTGTGAATAAAGCTTGGTGAGAATTTAGAGCTAAACTGCTTATATCTTTCTGCTTCATCATCTGTAAGAGAAAGAAGTGAAAGAGCATTATTTTGATACTGTTTAAGTAAGAAAAATGTTCTCCACAATTGCGCAAGTTCGCGGATAAAATATACAATATCAATCCCTTGACTCATCATATCTTGCACAGTTTGCGCTACGAGAAGAGTATTATTTTCGGCTATTGCGGTAAGAAGATTTTCTAAAATCTCTTTTCCTGCCAATCCTAAAATATTTCTTGTGAGTTCTGCTGTTAATGGATTTTGTGATAAAGCAAGTGCTTGACCAAGAAGTGACATAGAATCACGCACACTACCTGCCGCACGTTTCACCAGTAAGTGAACCGCTTCTTCTTCGTATTGCCAATTTTCGCTTTCAAGAACAAATTTGAGATGAGCTTGAAGTGTTTTTTCAGGCACTTGTTTAAATACGAAATGCTGACAACGACTTACAATCGTAATCGGAAATTTATGAGCTTCAGTAGTTGCAAGAATAAAGCTTGTATATGAAGGCGGTTCTTCCAATGTTTTTAGAAGTGCGTTGAAAGCCTCTTTAGTAAGCATGTGTGCTTCATCTATAATAATGATTTTATACTTTCCTTCTAAAGGTGCGTATTGAACAGCTTCACGTATTCTCTTGGCATCGTCGATACCTCTGTTTGACGCTCCGTCGATTTCCATAACATCAACATAAGCGTTTTGTGTGATTCTTAGGCAAGCTGAACAAGCGTTACAAGGTTCGCCATTTGTTCTGGTTGCTGCATTTTCACAGTTGAGAGCTTTTGCGAATATACGAGCGATAGTTGTTTTACCAACCCCACGAGTTCCGCTTAAAAGATAAGCAGGAGCAACTTTTCCTTCAAGTGCTGCTTTTGAAAGAATTGCTTTAATCGTTTCCTGCCCCACTACACTTTCAAATGTTTGAGGTCTATACTTTGCTGCCAATGAGATATTTTTCATGCCTTGCAGTATAAAGATTTTTTCAGAAATTGCAAGGTTTGATTATCTAGCTAGGAATTAAAAAAAGAAAGGTGAAGCTCAACAAGATAAGTTGAATTTCACCTATAATAAATTTAAAATAAATTAAATTTATGCGTGACAGCCAGATTTCTTACAGCCTCTAAGTGCATTTGCTTCTGCGCCTTTGAGTTTGTTTTCTTTGATGTAATCTACGTGGCAAGACATACATGTATCGTACTTAGTACCTTTCATTTTATGCATTGCTTGGTAATAGCTGTTCACACCTTTTTCTTTATTACCCATCGCATCATGGCAACCAGCAGTAGCACATGGTGCATAAGTTGCAACACCATCTACAGGGTGGTGACAAGATTCGCATGAGTATGCTGTGTGAGTTGAGTGGTTAAAAGTAACCGGCATATTGGTTTTATTCATTAAAACCGGACCTTCCGGAGCCGCTGGTTGATTAGCAAATGCTGGAAGAGCAAATGCGAATACTACTAAAGCAGCTAATAAAAGCAATTTTTTCATAAGTACACCTCCGAATATGAAATAATGCAGTTTGAGAGAGTGTAGCTAACATCATTTTTTTTGTCAAATGATAAATGATAAATTGAAAAGATTATTTAAGCTTTTTTCTGCATATAAAATAACTTATCATATCTCTAATTCTAATTTTCTCTTTTTTATCTTTAACATTCCCTTGAAAGTTGATAAAAAAAAAGCTAGGGTGTTTTTCTAAATTCAAAGATTTTGTGGAATTTTCAACGAAGAGTGATTTTTTATGAAGTGCAGTGTATCAAAACATACATAAACTGAATAAAAAATCAACTTTGAGGCAGAAAACACGCAAAAGAATGAATTTAGAAATACACCCAAGGGTGTCTTTCTAAACTAATAGAGGTTAATAACTTGAGCATCAATCAAGAAATTAAAGTTGTTGTGAGATTTTCACATATAGGCGATATCATCCTACTAAGCGGAGTTTTAGCTTGGAGATATAACGCATTTAATGAAAAACTTATTGTTATCACTCAAAAAAATATGGCTGAAATTTTCAAAAATAATCCTGCAATCTTAGAAGTTATAGAGATTGATAAAACTGATTTAAAAGGAAAAAATCTTCGCGAAAAAGCAAAAGAAAACGCAGAAAAATATCCTTATCCTTTATATGATTTACACGCAACTTTACGCTCTACAATATTTAAATATTATTGGAAGAAAGAAACTTACACCTATCCCAAAGATGCTCTTGCACGTAGGCTCTATCTCTATTCAAAAAAGAAAATTCGCTCAGAACGCTTAAACTTACACGTTGTTGAACGTTATGCACTTGCTTTTTCAAACGAAATTCCACGAAAATCTGACCTTATGCCGAACCTTTTTCTTAATGAAAGTGAAATTGAAGCAGCTAGAAAATTTTTATCTGAAAGAAATTCAGACAATAAAAAAATCATAGCTATTCACCCTTTTGCAACTCATAAAGGCAAAGTATGGAGCGAAGATAATTGGAAAAATCTTTATCAAGAGCTTTCAAAGGAATATTTTCCCCTCGTTATAGGTATTGGTCAAGAATACGATTGGATTGCCCCTGCCCACAATGCTCTTAATAAGTTTACTATTAGGCAAAGTGCCGCACTTCTCCACCATGCTAATACACTAATTACAGGAGATTCAGCACCCTTACACCTTGCAATGTCTGTCCAGACTAGAGTCATTGCTCTTTTTGGTGCAACTGCAAAAGAGTGGGGATTCTATCCTCTAGGTTCAGATGATGTATTTTTACAAGGCTCTATCCTTTGTTCTCCTTGCTCTTTGCACGGAAAAGTCGATAATTGCCCACACGGTTATGCTTGTATTAATGATATCAAGATTGATGATATTCTAAAAAATCTTTAATACTATCTTTCATTTTAAAATAAAAAAGGAAGAAAGTCAGCCTAATAGAAAAGCTGTTCTTTCTTCCTTTATTATTTGTATCAATACAAAAGAATTAGTTTAGAAACATATTCTAGTTCTTGAATTGAGATCTTGTGTTATTAGCAACTTTTACAAGATAAAGCATTACAGGAACTTCTACAAGCACACCAACAATAGTTGCAAGAGCAACAGGGCTATCTGAACCAAATACAGCAATAGCAACTGCAACTGCAAGTTCAAAGAAGTTTGATGCACCAATCATACCAGCAGGAGCTGCAATATTATGAGGTAGTTTCAACGCTTTAGATGCATAATATGCAAGATAGAAAATCAAGAATGTTTGAATGATAAGTGGAATTGCAATAAGTACAATGTGAAGTGGATTATCAAGAATTACTTGACCTTGGAATGAGAATATAAGCACCAATGTAAGAAGCAGACCCATAATGGTAATATTACCGAATTTTGCTAAGAATACATTTTCAAAATATTCAATACCGTGTTTTTTCACAACATTTTGTCTCGTTACAATACCGGCTGCCAATGGAATAACTACGAATAAAACTACTGATAGAATTAGAGTATCCCAAGGCACTTCAATACCTGTAACTCCAAGTAAAAATGCAACAATTGGAGTAAAAGCAATAAGAATAATTAAGTCGTTAGTTGCAACTTGAACTACTGTATATGCCGGATTTCCTTTAGTTAAGTGACTCCATACAAATACCATTGCTGTACAAGGAGCTGCACCAAGTAAAACTGCGCCAGCTAAATAATCTTTCGCAAGTTCAGGTGATATAAAGCTTTTGAAAATTACATAGAAGAATAACCATGCAATACCAAACATTGTAAATGGTTTAATAAGCCAGTTAACAACCCAAGTTACAAGCAAACCTTTAGGGTTTTTTCCTACGTTTTTGATACTTTGAAAGTCAACTTTAAGCATCATAGGATAAATCATAAGCCAAATCAAAACCGCAATTGGAATTGATACGTTTGCATATTCAAATTTATTAATGAATGCAGGTACGCCCGGTAAAAATTTACCGATTGCAATACCAATAATCATGCACAGTACTACCCAAACTGTTAAGTATCTTTCAAAAAATCCGATACTACCTTTTTCTTGTTCCATTATTTACTCCTCAATTTGCACATATTGACAAATATCAATATATTTAATAAAAATTTTATATGCCATGAACTGATGGTTTAGTGTCATGTATTGCAGTAATCGACGTGAAATGTTCTTGTGCAGATTTTATACCTTCAGTAGATAAGCTATAGAGCGTTTTTTTTCCATTTTTTCTAGAACTTACAATCTCAGCATCACAAAGTATTTTCATATGGTGCGAGAGTGTAGATTGCTCAATAGGCATCTCATCGAGTAATTCGCAAGCGCATTTTTCACCATTTTGCAATAATGCTAAAATGTTAAGCCTATTTACATCGCAAAAGGCTTTAAAAATTTTCGCTCTTTCTTCATAAATTTTCTTAGTCAACATAGACCTACTTATATAGACATATCTAAATTTGTCAATATGTTTTTTTTATGATTTTTAATTCCTCTACATACTTTATTACAAAATCATTTGATATTATTTATTAAAAAAATAGAGAGGAACTTCTGCTCCTCCCTATTTTATAAATTCTTTTCTAACCTTTTACTATGTTTGAGAAACTTGTGATAGATATTCTATCTCACCACTTGATAGGAGAGATTCTAAGTCTAAAAGAATAAGGAGCTTATCATTAAGTTTACCTACGCCACGCACATAGTCAGAGTCAACACCTGTCACTACAGCCGGCGCATCTTCTACCATGTTTGCAGGAATACGTAAAACCTCGGATACGGAATCAACAATAAACCCAACAAGCAATTCTTTGATTTCTATAACAATAATACGTGTGTGACTTGTAAGCGTCGGTTCTACAAGACCAAAACGTTTACGCAAATCAATGATAGGAATAACAACATTACGTAAGTTAATTACACCTTCCACAAAATCCGGAGAACGTGGAATTTTAGCTGTATCCATCATACGAATTATTTCTTTTACGTCAAGAATATCTACTCCAAACTCTTCTGGCCCTAGGCTAAAGGTAACCAATTGAAAGAGTTCATCATCTATTTTATGATCTAATTCCATACGTATATCCTTCTTTGAGTATTTAAAAGATACTTTATCTTATCTTTATTATACGGCAAAAAAATTTAAAAGTATAGGGTCTTTAAGTATGTTTTTCAATTAAGAGCTTAAATAGCATCTAAACTATCAAAACTCTTAATTTATAATGAAGTTATTCTTTACTTTCAAATTCTTCTAAACGTGGAAGATATTGCTTATGTTTTTCTGAACCAAGCTTTGCATTTGCTAAAACTTTACCTTGTTCTACCGCTGGTTGATCAATCGGATTTATATCTAAAAGCCAACCGGTAAGCACTGTTGCAAGTTCTAGTGTCATCATAAATTGACCGGCTTCATAACAGTCAGCCTTAGGATAATTCGCATGAATAAGCGGAACATTATTTTCTACTAGTGCCATACGTGTCGCTAAAGTTTCGGCTTCAAGAATATCACCTAAAGGTTTAGATTCGATAAATGACCATGTATCATTCAAGGTTTCAGGTAAGAAAATCTTTTCTTTATCAGCTTGACTACTCAAGAAGATACAACCCTTATCTTTAGGGCCATCAAGGAACATTTGTAGAGCAGAGTGCTGATCAGTTACACCAACAGCAGCAATCGGCATTGAACCTTTGCCGCCTTTTCCAAGGCTTTCTGCCCAAAGTTGTACAAACCATGCGCCGAATGTCGCCCATGCTGGATGATAGATAAAAAGTAGCAATTGTGAATAATTATTATCAAGTAACTCTTTAGCCCAGCATGCAATTTTCCATGCATCGCTACTTTCTAGCTGACTATAATCATTAGCAATAGTTCTGCCGATATCAATAGCGCCTTGCATAAGAGCTTTGTAATCTACTTCCAAAAATGCCATTGGAAGCATTCCCACTGCGGACATTACTGAATATCTACCACCTAAATTATCAGGCACTTCTAAGGTACGGATATTATAAGCATTTGCTTCTTCACGAAGAAAACCTTTATTTTTATCAGTAACATGAATAAAATGGTCTTGCCATGTGCTAGGATATAATTTTTGATAAATTTCTTTTACGATAAAATATTGGGATATTGTTTCAATTGTTCCGCCAGACTTTGAAATAGTCACAACAAGAGTATCTTCTTTAGGAAGACGATTGAGTGTATCAGCAAAGCTTTCAGGATCAATATTATCCATAATCCATAATGATTTACCATTATGCATTGGTCTATCTTGCCCCGGTGCAAAAGCTTTTTGCAGGGCTCTTGGTCCAAGAGCAGAGCCACCAATTCCTAAAAGGAGTAAGTGTTTGTATTTAGAGAAGAAAGGACGCAGAATTTCTATTTCTTCACATAATTCTTCAAAAAAAGGCAACTTAAGAAATGGCAATAAATTAGCTTCCACTTCTTTTTTAAGGCGATCTGCATAAGGCTTGTAATCTACAACTTCTTTAAATACCGAATGATTAAAACTGTAATTAGACACCATAAAACTTCCTTCAGAGATATATTTCCAATTAAAAAAATTGCTTTCTGATAAAAAAGAATTTTTACTATCCAGATTCAAATAAAACATTCAAATCTAAAAAATAAATTCTAACTTATCAAAAAGCAAAAGTATTAATTAATTGATTGACTGCTTTATTTAGAGATAATTTCTTTCACCGCTGCCAAAGCCTTGATTAAGTCTTCATCAGCAAGCGCGTATGAAAAACGTAAACAAGTAGGATTACCAAATGCTGAACCGGGAACCAATGCAACATTTGCTTTTTCTAAAATTTCATTACAAAGCTCATCACCGGAGATACCTTTTCTTTCTAGCACACCTGAAAAGTCAGGGAAAAGATAAAAAGCACCTTCAGGTTTAGGGCATACAACACCTTCCCAAGAAGATATTTCTTTATGCGCCAACTCTAAACGACGTTGAAAAGCTTCGCGCATTTCATTAATACAATCATAGCTTGAAGTTAAAGCTTCAACAAGACCATATTGCGCAATACTACAAACATTTGAAGTTGCTTGACCTTGAACTGTTACACAATGTTTAATAACTTCAGGGTGAGCTACAATATATCCTAATCTCCAACCTGTCATAGCAAAGGCTTTCGCAACACCATTACAGATTGCAATTTTATCAGGATATTTTTTGAACATATTAATTAATGATGCTTTTTTATGTGGTGGGTACACCAATTGATCATAAATTTCATCAGAAATAACAAATATATTATTATCAATTGCCCATTGTGCAAGCGCTTCAATTTCCTCTTGGGTATACATAACACCGCTAGGATTTGACGGAGAATTAAGCATTAATACTTTAGTTTTTTCAGTACGAGCTTGTTCAAGTTGTTCAACTGTAACTCTAAAACCGTTTTGTGCACTAGTTTGAACAGTAACAGGAGTTGCATCAACAAGTCCTACCATTTCAGGATAAGATGTCCAGTATGGGCTAGGGATAAGCACTTCATCACCGGCGGAGCAAAGCACCATAAACAAGTTATAAAGAGCTTGTTTTCCACCATTTGTGATAATAACATTTTTAGGCTCTATTTCAGCGTTATATTCACGTTGAAAATATGTGCAAACTGCTTTTCTGGCTTCCGGAATGCCCGGAACTGCTGTGTAGCGAGTTTTACCATTATCTATAGCTTTTTTTGCAGCTTCACAAATATGTTTTGGCGTATCAAAATCCGGCTCGCCTAATGCTAGGGAAATTACCGGAATGCCTTGAGCTTTAAGTTCTGCGGCTTTTGCACTTACTGCTAATGTTGCTGAGGGTTTAACACTTTGCAATCTGTTTGCAAATATCATACTGACTCCTTTAAATCTACTTTCTCTGCTATAATTGTCTTAACTTGTTTAGCGTCTGCCTCTTCAATTGAAAGAACCCAGTCACCTATTGTAAATTCTTCTTTTTCGGTTGGCACTCTGCCTGAAAGAAGGCAAACATACCCGCCGATGGTATCAACTTCTTCCGACTCTATTTTCAAGCCTATTTCTTCTAAATCATCTAGATAGGCTCTACCGGTGAGTAGATAGCGTGTTTCTGTAACTTGAGTTATATCTTCATCTTTTGGTGCGTCGTGCTCGTCTTCAATTTCACCGACGATAACTTCGAGTAAATCCTCAATAGTTACTAAGCCCGATGTTCCGCCGTATTCATCAACAACGATTGCCATGTGATTTTTACGAGTACGAAATTCTTGAAGTAGTTCACTACAAATTTTAGTTTCAGGCACAAAATACGCCTTACGCAAAAGTGAATCTATACTTTGGTCGTGTTTATCTTTATGGATAAGATAGGGCAATAAATCTTTAGCGTATACTATTCCGACGATATTATCCTTTGTTCCTTCAAAAATAGGAAGTCTGGAATGTCCTGTATCTACAATAGCTTGAGCCACTGTTTGTATAGACGATCCAAGAGGTAAGCAATCAATATCAGTACGAGGTGTCATAATATCGTATACATGTAGCGAATCAAATTCAAGCACTGAGAGAAGCATCGTACCTTCTTCTTCTTTCAGTTCTCCATCTTCTTGTGCGTCAAGTATTACTTGTTCGATTTTTTCTTCTTTTTGTGAAAATAAAGATGAAATCTTCGTCCAGATTCGCCCATTATGCTCTTCACTATCCACCGATAAACTCCTTGTTAGACTGTTTAGCCATACTTTTTTCCATACACCATGGTCAAAAGCTTATTTAGTGCGAGAAATCCATCTATGAATGGCTTCAACACCATCTTCCCTGTCATTGATTTCCCACTTAACATTTTGACCTGCTTGTGGAATCTCAGCATGACGTATAATATAATAACCGGCATGTACGTCTTTATTTCCGTATTTTGCATGCCTAAATTCAAGCACTAAGCATAGCTTAACTGCCTCTTCTGTGTCTAAGTGTACAAGAGACAAGAGCAAAAGACAAGCAACTTTTTTTTCAAAGCCAATATTTTTTTCTAAAAGTAATTTTTTATCGAATTTAAATCCGAATCCGTTCGGAGAAATATCAACGCATCTAAATTCTTCTTTTTCATTTGATCTGTGCGTAAGGAAATTTCTTTTTAATTGATTTGGGGATTCCGGTAAGTTCTCAATATCAATATTAACCCAAAGCATTGCTTTTACAAGAACATCATCTTCTATTTTTGTACGTATGCTTTTACGTTTTGATGTTTTTGTAAGCTTTTCAGGGAAAGCGAGTTTTAGATATACTATATCTTGTCTTGATGCTTGAGATATAAATTTTGATTTCAACTCAACCAATTCTTTTTCATTATAAGAAAAGCGAGCTGTGAAAATGCCCTTTACTGCTTCTTTAGGATACATTACCTCTCGTGATGACATTGGCTCTGAATAAACAATGTTTGTTTTTAAATATATTGCGTTACCACTTACTTTAACCAAAGTAGCTTTAACATCCCAAAAATGTTTTCCTTCTTGAACTCTAAAATGCCCTTCTAAAGGTTCTTTATTTTTTATAGCTTTTTCAAAAAGTTTTTCTATATATTCTCTTTTTTCTAAGTTTGGTTTTCTTTTTAATGCATTTTTCCAAGCTCTTGCACTAAAAAAAAGTAATAAGCAAACAGCAATAAGATAGCCAAAGCCTAGCACGCCATGAGCAAATGTAAAGCCATCCGGCCAATACACTAATGAAGGTAGAAACTTCAAATTTTTACTACTCATAAAACGTGTTATTTGCATATCTACATCCTTTTACGTTCGTTTAAATAGCCTGTTGAAATACCTTTCGTCTAGAATGTTATAACATGGTCTGCCGTGAGGGCAAAAGTCGGGTTCATCGCAGGCGGACCATTGTTTATAAAGGTCAATCGCCTCGGCGTAAGTCAAGTTTTGGTGTGCTTTTAGTGCAGCATCACAGGCTGCATCCATAAACATTTTAAGGATATCAGCTTCTTCATTTTTTAATGAATTCCTAATAAATTGTTCAGTTGTTGCGTGCTGAAAATTCACAGGAATCGCAGTAATTACTAATCTTTTTTCTTCTTCAATTGAAGATGTAAAACCAAGATTTACAAATTTTGCCCTTAATTTTTCATAAGCTTTTACTTCAGCATCGTGCAGATAGAGTTCTACCGGAATAAGAAGATGTTGCACTGCCATTTCAGCTTTATTTGCTAATTTTTCAAAAAGAATTCTTTCATGCACAGCGTGTTGATCAAGAACAAAAATTTCCTTTCCAAGAGTTTGAAAAACCAAATAAGACGAGGCTACCTGACAAAGAAATTTAGGAGTTTGATTCACAAAATTGCTATGTTGTGAATTTTCCTTATTTTCTTCTTTGCTCTCATCTATTATAACAGCTTGTTCTTGTTTTTGCAATATGGTTTTATCAACATCCATTGCAATAATATCTGCATCTCCCCAAAAACCAACAGGATTTGATTTTTCACTATTTGAAAAATTTATAGAACTCGAAGAATATGAATCAGTTGCAGGTGAAGAAAAATTATCTTTATTTATTCCACTCGCAGAAAAGTCATTAGAGGCATCTCCACTTGAGTTTTTAGTAGAATGAAAAGGTGGAACATCATCAAAAACATTATACGGCACTGAAGAGTTTTGAGAATTATTCAGTTTTTCTCTTTCAGCAAAATATTCATTATGTGCCTGTTCAGCTAAACGAGCTTCCTGTTCAAAAGTCGGAACTTGAGCTTGAGCATTTTCTTGTTGAGCATATTGATTAAAGAATAGCTTCTTAGATAAAGTTTGTTCTAAAACAGTATATACAGCTTTAAAGACTCTTTGTTCGTCACGGAAGCGCACTTCACTTTTAGCCGGGTGCACGTTTACGTCTACTTCTTCAGGGTCTATATTAATATTTAGAATAAGCTGCGGATAATCTTTTGTTGTGAGAGAATTTTTATATGCTTGACGAACTGCACGCACCAAAACTTTATCAGAAACCGGTCTACTATTAACATAGAGCAATAATTTATCTGATTTTGAATAGAGCGAGCGCGGATTTGATATCAAACCTGAAATATGTATATCATTATATATGGTACTATCAACTTCAAGCATATCTTCTGTGATATTCGGAGTCCAGATTTTACAGAGTCTTTGATAGAGCGAATCTTGTAAAAGAAAAGAAAGTGCTTCACGAGAACCGGCATGAAAAGTGAAAGCTTTATCAGTATGAATAAGCCCTATTCTTGTAAAGATATCCTGTGCTCTTTTTAATTCGGTGCTTGGAGTTTTGAGAAATTTTAATCGAGCCGGAATATTATTAAATAAATCACGGACTTCAACTTGAGTTCCTTGTTGAAGAGTCACCGGTTGCAATTCTTTGTGTTCGCCAAAGTGCACATCTAAGGCGTATGCTTGGGGAGAAGCTTGACTTTCTTCCCCATTAGGTGGATAACTACGTGGACAAGAAGAAATACGAAAACGTGAAACCGATGCAATACTCGGCAAAGCTTCACCACGAAACCCAAACGACAGAATAGAGCTTAAATCACCTATATGTCTGATTTTACTGGTAGCATGTCTTGTAACAGCAAGGGCAAGTTCATCTTTAGCAATTCCTTTTCCGTTATCGCTCACACGTATATACGCTTGCCCCCCGTCTTCAAGCATGGCGGAAATTGAAGTAGCATCAGCATCAAGGCTATTCTCTAGAAGCTCTTTTAATACAGAGCTTGGACGTTCCACAACCTCACCGGCGGCAATTTGGTTTGCTAGTTCGATAGGAAGTAGCTGAATAAATGGTTCTTGTGTTTTCATAGAGTTTTTATACTATAGAACTCTTATTTTTTCAACACTATAAAAGAGATGATTTATGATTTTTGGTATCGGTACAGATATAGTTGAAATAGAGCGAATTGAGAATATAATCGCTCGTTTTGGCATGGCTTTTTGCTATAAAGTTTTACACGCTAAGGAAATTGAAGTTATGCCTTCTATCGAGTCGGCACGCTGTGTTCCTTGGATTGCCGCAAGATTTGCCGCTAAAGAAGCCGCTGTTAAGGCTATGGGAATTGGATTAAGAAATGGAATCACTCTTAAAAGTGTTGCCGTTGTTTCAAATAACCTTGGTAAACCTGAACTACTTTTCTTTGATAAAGCAAAAACTTTTATAGAAAATAAAGGTGTTACTCATGCTCATGTAAGTCTTAGCCATGAAAGAAAAAATGCTATAGCCTACGTTGTACTTGAAAAAGATTAGACTGTGTTTCTAAATTAATTCTTTTGCGGTTTTTGAAAATTCAACAAAATTTCTTAATTTAAAAGCACATTATAAAGAGAATATATATGAGAGAAATTACCTTTCTTTTAGAAAATGAAGAATATACCCTAAAAGCAGGAAAAAATCTTGCTACTATACTTAAAGATTTTCCAAAGATAAAAACTCTTTTATTTTTTGGAAGCTTAGGCGCAGGAAAAACTACATTCACTCGTGGATTTGTTTCCGCATTTAATGGAAGCGAATTTGCAGAAGTTTCAAGCCCTACATTTACTTTAGTGAATCAATACCCTACAAATCCTCAAATAATTCATGCAGATGTATACAGGCTCGCTGAAATGTGCGCTGAAGGAACTTTTCCTGACCTTCCGGAAGAAATAGAAGACGCCATCGAAGATCCTAATATTTTTACCCTTATAGAATGGGCGGAGTACTTAAATCCCGAAACCTTACCTACAGAAAGACTGGACATTTTTTTAAAAGTAGGTAATAATTCTCGTTCTCTAACTATACAAGGGATTATAAGCGAAGAGAATGCTTTTTTTGATAGGATTAACAATCTGTTATCATTATAAAAAAGTTATTTACTTTTAATAAAAGCCCTCTCACAAAGGAATATTATGCGTATTTGTGTACAGAAATTTGGTGGTACTTCAGTTGCTGATTTGAACTGCATGAAGAAAGTGCGCACCAAGGTGATGAATGCCATAGCCTTAGGGTATAAAGTTATTGTTGTTCTCTCGGCACGTTCCGGGCAAACCAACAAGCTTTTAGAAATGGCATACCAATGGTCAGACGAGCCGGATTTAGCCGAACTCGATACTCTTCTTACAACTGGCGAGCAGGAATCTGTTGCTTTGTTTAGTATGCTCATGCAAGATGCTGGGCTAAAGGTTCGCTCCTTGCTTTCACATCAAATTCCGATTCTTACCGATGACGATTTTGGGAAAGCTCGTATCCTTTCAATAGATGGTCCTCAAATCCATAAGCTTTTAAAGAAATACGATGCGCTTATCGTTCCCGGCTTTCAAGGCGTTACTATGGACGGACGCCTCACAACTCTCGGGCGTGGTGGGTCAGACACCAGCGGCGTTGCAATTGCTGCGGCTTTAAACGCAGAACGTTGCGATATCTTCACTGATGTTGACGGCGTATACACTACCGATCCAAGACTCTGCCAAAATGCAAAAAAGATTTCACGCATCTCTTATGATGAAATGCTTGAAATGTCATCAATGGGCGCAAAAGTTCTACAAATTCGCTCAGTTGAATTCGCTAAAAAATATAATGTACCCGTACAGGTTTTATCAACTTTTTCAAACGAACCCGGAACTATGGTTGTTCAGGAGGACAGTATGATGGAAGCAGTTCTTGTCTCAGGTATCGCCTTTGACAAAGATCAATCAAGTGTAACAATTAGTAACGTACCTGATAAACCGGGTATATCTGCCGCAATATTTGCTCCTCTCGACGCTAACGGTATTGTTGTAGATATGATTATCCAAAAAGCAGGCAACGATGGTCTTACCAGCATGACATTCACTTGCTCACGTAAAGACCTCAAAAAAGCTGTTACCATCATGGAAGAAGTTTCTTCAAATATCGGCGCCGGCGAAGTTACTACAAATTCAAATATATCAAAAGTATCTGTTATCGGTGTTGGAATGCGTAACCATTCCGGTGTTGCCGCTCGTGCTTTCGATGCCCTCGCTAAAGAAAATATCAATATCCTTATGATATCTACCTCAGAAATAAAGATATCTCTCGTTATTGAAGAAAAATACACCGAACTCGCTGTGCGTACACTACACGACGCATTTGAATTAGGTGCATAAATTAGGATTTTTTTCGAGAGGGGGAAACCACTGGGGGAAAGGGAAAACCAAACTTTGAAAAGTTAGGTTCTCCCTTTCCCCCAGACCCCCTATCCCTTTCCTTACAAACTTTTTAACATCATCGCGCAAAATTCATCTATAAAATTAAATCAATGAGTGGCGATGAGGGCTCATATTTCAAGAAAAGTTCACGATTTATTTGTGGTGTTGATACAGAGCTTTATATTTCTCAGTAATGATTTTTTATTTACCCTAAAACCTTACAAAAACTTGAAAAGATTTCTTTATTTTGACGTCTAAGGAAGTAATTTTTTTTGAAAAACACATTCCTTTCCGACGAGGAACGAGTCGGGAAGAAATGGGGTTTGCAAAGGGAATCATTCCCTTTGCCCGTCGGAGACAAAATGAAACAAATATATATATACGATACTACACTGCGTGATGGTGCACAAAGTGAAGATGTTAATCTTTCGACGACTGACAAGGTCAAGATTGCGTTAAAACTTGATGAATTAGGTGTGCACTATATTGAGGGCGGTTGGCCGAATGCAAATCCTGTAGACACTGCATTTTTTGAAGAGATTCAAAATTACGAACTTAAAAATGCAAAAATTTCAGCTTTTGGCAGTACACATCATAGTGCTGTAACTGCGGAGAAAGACGCTAATTTAAATGCTCTTATTGACTGCGGTGCTGAGGTTATCACTATCTTCGGTAAGTCATGTGAAAAGCATGTAAGAGAAGCTTTAAGAATTGAGCCGGGTAGAAATCTTCAAATTATTTCAGACTCTATTGCATTTCTAAGAAAGCATAGAGAGGAAGTATTCTTTGACGCTGAACACTTTTTTGATGCTTATAAAAATAATGCTGAATACGCTCTTTCTGCTTTGAATGCGGCTTATACAGCAGGAGCAAAAGCATTAGTTCTTTGCGATACTAACGGTGGAACTCTACCGAATGAAATCAGCGAGATTGTAAGTGTTGTATATAATAAATTTCCTAATGCCGTAATCGGTATTCATACACACAATGATTGCGAAATGGCAGTAGCAAACTCACTAGCAGCTGTTCAAGCAGGTGCTAGTCAAGTTCAAGGAAGTATAAACGGTGTTGGCGAGCGTTGCGGTAATGCAAACCTATGTTCTGTTATTCCGGTGCTTCAACTCAAAACAGGCGGACAATATACTTGTATTCTTGATGAAAAACTTCGTCAACTCACAGCAATATCATCATACTTTAGTGAAATAGCTAATATGACACCTTTTGCACGTCAGCCATTTGTTGGAAATTCAGCATTTGCGCATAAAGGCGGAATTCACGTTTCAGCAGTAGCTAGAAATTCATCACTTTACGAGCATATCAACCCTGAATTAGTAGGAAACGAACAACGTATTCTTATGACTGAAATGGCAGGTCGTAGCAATATTCTTTCTCTTGCCAAGAAATTTGGTTTCACACTTGATAAAGATGAACCAGTTGTTAAAGGATTATTCAACGAGCTTAAGAAAAAATCTAGCCTTGGATATGACTATGCAGCAGCAGAAGCCAGCGTTGAACTTCTTCTTCTTCGTAAACTTGCTCAGCGTGGCGTACGTGACTTCTTTAAACTCATTCAACTTCGAGTTCTTGAACAAAAGCAAGAAAAAGATACAGCTCCATTTGCAGAAGCTAGTGTTATGGTTGAAGTTGAAGGCGCAATAGAACATACAGCATCTACCGGTTACGGTCCTGTAAACGCTCTTGATAAAGCACTTAAAAAAGCTCTTGAACCATTCTACCCTAACGTTGCTGATATTCAACTTCGTGACTTTAAAGTGCGTGTTCTCTCTGCTAAAAGTGATAGCGCTGAATCAGCATTACCGGGCGAATCAAAGAAAGCGGGAACAGAATCTGTTGTACGTGTTCTTATAGAAAGTGGTGATAAAGATTCTTCTTGGGTAACTGTTGGTGTTTCTTATGATATTATTGAAGCTAGTTGGCAAGCTCTTACCGATGCAATTACTTACAAGCTTTATAAAGATGAATCAAAACAGCATTTTAATGATTAATTTATAAATAAGTACAAAATACAATAAAAAAATATCCTCTAAGCTAAAAATTTAGAGGATATTTTTTTATTATTTCCTGAGAGGGAAACTAATTTTTTATTGAAAGCAAAACATAAAGGGGAATTCAATTAGAGAATTTCAAAAAAAATATAATGAATTAGAAAAGTTTAGATTCTTAAGCAAGAGCAAGGAAGAAATACTTTCTGTACAAGAAGAGTAGCAGAGTCTACATAATTAAACAGAAATTTTTTTCTGACGATGCTATAAGAAAAGTATGAGTTTTATATCATTATCTTTTTTAGAAGCGCTCTAAAGTAAAAAAAAGAGCATCAAATGATTGATACTCTTTTGTAAGGACTAATGGCGTCCCCAAGGGGGTTTGAACCCCTGTTACCGCCGTGAAAGGGCGATGTCCTAGGCCACTAGACGATGGGGACGTCTTTCGTGTTCAAAAGAAATACTCAAAACTGGGGTAAATGTCAAGCGTTTTTTTTCATTTTTTTTATTTTTTTTTATTTTTTTCTTTAAACCCTCTATTCATCAGCTTTTTTTAGATAAAATCAAATTTTCTCTTGACGAAATACTATCAAACAGTGCATTATAGGTCAGCTCTTAGAGGTATAGAGCTTTTATATTCTTATAACTATCTATAACAATAGATAATACTATAAGGGTAAAATTTTCTAAGGAGAATATATGAAACGTTTAGCTATTATTCCTGCAATGCTTGCGGCTTTACTTACTGTAATGCCAATGTCAGCACAAGCTGCTGAACCAGAAAGAGTGCTTAGAGTTGGTCTTGCTAGTGATCCTGAATCACTCGATCCAATGATGCAACTTTCCGGTAACATGCTTTCTTACTCACACTGGGTTTTCGATCCACTCGTCCGCTGGACTAAAGACATGGAGCTTGAACCACGTCTTGCTGAAAGCTGGGAACAAATCAACCCTACTACCATGCGCTTTCACCTCCGTGAAGGTGTAAAGTTCCACTCTGGTAACCCTTTCACTGCGAAAGACGTTGTTTGGACTGTTGAAAGATTAAAAAAATCTATCGACTTCCGTGGTCTTTTTGAAATTTTCAGCGCAACTGCTGTTGACGATTACACCGTTGATATCGTAACTGATAAGCCTTACAGCCTTGTTATGAACCTTGCTACATATATTTTCCCAATGGATAGCGTATTCTACACAGGTACTGACGATCAAGGTAAACCAAAAGATGCTATTTCTAAAACTGACTACAGCTTTGCTAACGAAAATGCATCAGGTACCGGTCCATTCAAAGCTATCAAACGTGAAGCAGGCGTTCTTGTTCTTCTTGACGAAAACGAAAACTACTGGACTGAAAAAGGTAACGTTGACCAAGTTAGAGTTGAAGTTATCGGCGAAGGCACAACTCGTGTTGCCGGTATTTTAGCTAATAACGTTGACTTCATGAGCCCAGTTCCTGTTCAAGATTATACTCAAATTGAAAAAAATCCTGATATTAAACTTATCACCATGCCTTCAACACGTACTATCGTTTTCCAAATGAACGGCACAATCAACCCTGCTCTTGCTGATAAACGCGTTCGTGAAGCCATCATCAGAGGTACTGATAACGCCGGTATCGCTAAAAAAGTTATGCGTGGCGCAACTATCGCTGTTCACCAAAATGCTCCTAAAGGCATGCAAGGTTATGATGAATCTCTCGTTAGCCGCTATGACGTAGAAAAAGCGAAAGCTCTTCTTGCTGAAGCTGGTTACGCTGAAGGTTTAGAACTTACTATGATCGCTCCTAACGATCGTTACATCAACGATGAAAAAATTGCTCAAGCTTTCGTTCCTATGATGGCTAGAATTGGTATCAAAGTAAACTTACGTACCATGCCTAAATCACAATACTGGAATGAATTTGACCTCTATAAATCTGACATTCAAATGATTGGTTGGCACCCTGATACAGAAGATAGCGTAAACTTCGGTGAATATCTTCTTATGTGCCCTAATGCTGAAACAGGTAAAGGTCAGTATAACTCAGGTAGATGGTGTAATGAAGAGTATGATGCTATCATGAACGCTGCTAACCAAGAAACTGATCAAGTAAAACGTGAAGAAATGCTTAAAAAAGCTGAAAAAATCGCTTACGATGACGCTGCTTTCATTCCTCTTCACTTAGAACCACTTTCATGGGCAGCAGGACCTAACTTCCTAAACCCTGAAGAAGTTGTTAACGCTCAAGATTTCTTATTCCTTGGCGAAGCTAACATGAAGTAATTTTTTAGTTATTATTCAATAACTTTTTAGGCTGATTTTTGTTTCTTCAAAAATCAGCCTTTTTTATTTAAAGGCTAAATAAAAAAATGTTTTAAAAATCATAATATAATCAAAATAGTTCGATGTAAATAGCGTATATGAAAGAATTTATAGCTATAATTAAACTTGCATTTAAGTTTGAACTAATATACCTTACTATATAAAGAAAGCTCTTATTTGTTTTATTGATTTTTTTCCTATTCTAAGTTTAAATGGAGTTTTTATGCAGACAGACAGCCTATTCAAACTTATTATGGATAGCTCTCATTTTATCTGTTATGTTATAGACGTAGAAACGTATGAACTTGTTTATCTTAATGCAAAAGCAAAGCAAGTCTATAATATTAATAATGATGAATCGTATATAGGTAAGAAATGTTATAACTTTCTGCACTCTTTTGATGCGTCATGTACGTTTTGCGACTCTGAAACCCTAGACATTGGCGATTTATCTACAATAAAAACTAAGCTTTCTATAGATTCAAAACTTTACAGAATCCAAAGTACTATTATTGTTCAAAACTGCAGGCAACTAAGAATGTGTATCGCCTTTGATGCAACACAAGTTCATAGTAAAATAGCAGGCCTTGAAGAAGAACTTCATACAGAAAAAACTTTACAAAAATGTATTCAAACTCTTTTGCATAATAAGAATACTGATACCGCTATTTACGAACTATTATCAATACTTGGAAATTTTTATCAAGCAGAAAGAGCTTCGCTTTTTGAAGTAGATGAACTTAGCGGCTTTACAGCGCATAATGCTGAATGGTGTGTAAATCCTACGTATAATATTTCCAATCTAAAACCTGTTTTTCCAAACGCTGAATTAGCTCACCTCTTTAGTATGTTTAAAGAAAAAGGTGAGGCTATAATTACAGATGCTGAAAAAGAATTTCCTTCTGATTCAAAAACTTACAAGCTTCTAAAGGAAGCTCGTGTAAAATCAGGAATTTTTGTTCCACTCTATGAAGATGATAAACTAAAATTTTTTATTGCAGTCGATAATGGAAAAAAAGAAACTACAGATTTTTCGCTTATGCATTCAGTCGCGCTCTTTATTAATGATGAATTTAAAAAACGTAGCTTAATTGAGCAGTTAAAAACTCTTTCTTATACAGACTCTCTAACAGGAATCTACAATAGAAACAAATACATAGAAAGAATAGAAAATATTGATACAAGAGCTCTTAAATCATTAGGTGTTATTCATGTTGATGCAAACTCTCTCAAAGGAATAAATGAAATCTACGGTGATGAGTATGGTGACACTATGCTTAAAGAAATTACCGCTGTTCTTTCTAAATTTATTCGTGAGGACTTATTTCGTATTGCCGGTGATGAATTTGTTGGCTTCTGTTTAGATATATCACAAGAAGATTTTGAAGAATTAGTCAACAAAATACGTAAAGAATATTCAATTAATCCTAATCACCCATTCGCAATAGGAAGTATTTGGCAAGATAAAAGAATTGACTTACCGCTTGCTGTAAAACAGTCTGGCGAAATAATGCTTGCTGAAAAGAAAAATTATTATAAAAATCTTTCTCCTAATACCCTTCTATTTAATTCGCATAGTGATGAAGTTGTTCTTAGTGAGATACAAAAAGGTTTATACTCAGTATATTTACAACCTAAAGTAAAACTTCTTACAAGTGAAATTTGCGGTGCTGAAGCTCTTATCAGAAAATTTGATGAAGAAGGTAAACCCGTTTCTCCCGCAAAATTTATATCCATCTACGAAAATGACGGAACTATTAGATATATTGACTTTTTTGCCCTTGAGCAAGTTTGTATACTTATGCGTCAGCTTATAGATGAGGGAAGACCTTTAAAAATTGCCGTCAACTTTTCCCGTGTAACTTTCATGGGTTACGATATTGTAGATGAGATTATTAAAATCTGTGCCAAACACGATATTCCACATAAATATATTAAAATTGAAATAACTGAAAGTATAGATAAGATGGATCTTGATTTCTATACGCAAAAAATTACCGCAATCAGTGAAGCCGGGTTTGACGTTTCACTTGATGACTTTGGAGCAATGCACTCTAACCTTATGATGCTTGCCCGAAGCGAATTTAAAGAAGTGAAGATTGATAAAGGTCTTATAGATAATATCACAACAAGCACACAAAATAGAACAATTATTAGAAATATCATTAAAATTATTAATGAACTTGGAACTTCTGACTGTGTTTGTGAAGGTATTGAAACTCAAGAACAAAGAAAAATTCTTCTTGAACAAGGCTGTGAAATAGGTCAAGGATATCTATTTTATAGACCTATGCCAATAGCAGACTTCCTAAAAGCTTATGAAGAAGATATTCTTAAAGCAAAGTATGATATGGATACTACTTCAACAGAAGATTTACAAAGCTATACTCATACTCTTCCCGCTGAACTATCTGCCGCTGCACTTGATGCAATGCCACTATGCATGAATCTATGGAATCATAAAACTCAAAATATTATGTGTAATACTAAAGCTGTAGAGTTATTTGAGGTTGAAAGCCATGAAGAATACCTTACAAAATTTTTCAAGTTATCACCTGAATTTCAACCGGACGGTCAAACAACTGCAGAAATGGCTTTTAAATATCTAAACGAAACTCGCTATCATAAACATGTTCAATTTAACTGGATGCATAGCAAGCTTAACGGTGAAGAAATTCCTGCCGAAGTTACATTATGCAAAATTTCAGTTTTAAGTGACGTTGGTGAGGCTTTTGTTACCGGCTATACTCGTGATTTGCGCCCGCAATTTGCAGCTTATGATAATGGCACAAATCCTGAAACTTTCTTTTATGGAGATGCTTCTTATCTAGCAATCTGTAATGCAACAGCAGAATTATCAGATGCTATTTTCTGGACTTATACAAACAAAACATCACAAATTAAGTTTTATGGTAGAGATATTGAAGAGCTTGGCTTATCAAATAAAAAAAATCTTTTTCCAAATGATGAACTATTAGCTCTTGTTGAAGAAAAA
Organism: uncultured Desulfovibrionaceae bacterium; assembly: GCA_964369185.1. GTDB lineage: Bacteria > Desulfobacterota > Desulfovibrionia > Desulfovibrionales > Desulfovibrionaceae > CAYJAZ01. The sequence goes on along the minus strand of CAYJEN010000018.1, from coordinate 4,493 downwards.
GATATAGATACTTTTATGCTTTTTGTAGAAGCTCTTCTAGAAGGTTTTGAGCAAGAACTTATTTTTAGATTTAAGTTCAAAGGACGAGAATCAAGCTATTACAAAATTAAATTTATTGTTACCTATCAAGATGAAAAACCTATCCATTCAATAGGTTCTATTACTCCTGTAGTTGAACAAGAATCTTAGTTTGTAGGTTAGAGAGCCCTATCCACCTTCGGATATGGATTTTAATAATTCTTCATCAAGAATATGTATTGTACGCCCATCTAATTGAATTGCATTATATTCTACAAGCAAGGATAGCTGACGTGAAACTGTTTCGCGTGCAAACCCAAGAAGATTTGCTAAATCTTCACGTGAAAGATGAAGTGTGAAAACTTTAGTTGCACCTTCTAAAAAATATCTATGAAGTATATATGCTGAAATTCGAGTTAGAGCGTTTCTTTCTCCTTGTGCTGCAAGTTTATGAATAAGCATTCTTTGCCTTACAGAAAAAAGTTTAAGTAATCGCAGAGAAAATGAAGGATATTTATTTGCAAGTTCGTAACAAAGTTTTTTTGAAAGAAAAAGTAAGCTTACATTGGTTGTGGCAACTGCTGTACTTGGGTGTGTGTTATCCTGAAAAACAGCCCCTTCGCCTATAAGGTATCCTGCTCGTGAAATAAAAAGAACAACTTCTCTTCCATCTGATGTTATTCGGCGAGCTTTTACATCACCTTTTGTAATAATATACATTCCTTTAGCTTCTTCGCCTTCATTGAAAATTACAGAACCTTCACTAAAATATAGTTTTTGTATATTACTAGCGATATTTTCCAACTCGCTTTTGTCTATACCACTAAATAATGCAAGTTCTTGCATTTCACTTACTAAGGAATTCATACAAAGTTCCACCTATCATCTACTTTCAGTAACTGTGTAAAAATATATGATTTTATCTTTTGAGTCCGTGACAATAATCACAACTTTCAACTTTTTATCATTTAATGTGACTTCAATCACATAGGAGTAGAAATTTTTAATTATACTAATGAGTATCTATTAGTTTTACTCGTGTATAGAGCCTCACTGATTTTAGGAATAAGCGAATTATAAAGTATTTGAATATTTCACAAATAAGAAATCTTTTGATTTCTTTATATATAAGGAGGCATCATGAAGTATTTCAAAACCTCGTCGTTTATCATTTTGCTTGTTGGTATAATATGTGGAGTCACAGCTTTTGCCGGTTCTATGTACGTAGTTGAACGTACAAATGAGCGGGCTTTTTGTGCTTCATGCCATATTATGCTACCTGCATCTGTATCGAACAAGGTGTCTACGCACGCTGATTTAGCGTGTAATGACTGTCATCTACCGCATGACAATGTCGTAAACTATTTGTTTACAAAGGCAAAACTGGGGGCTACGGACATCTATTTAAATACTGTGGGGAATTACGATGTTCCGGTTATGGCAACAGAAAGCATGAAAGTTATTGTAAATGATAACTGCCAGCGTTGCCATAGAATGACTAACATGAATGTTGCGGTTATGGAGGCTAAGGGCTCATGCGTTTCATGCCATCGCAATGTTACGCATCAAAGAATGAAACCTATAGACACAAGGATTGTAAGCTATGAATAAAATTCCTTATCTTCTCGCATGTAGCTTTGTTTTCATGCCCTTACTCTTAGTTGGTTGCGATGATTCTAAAGTTCTTACAGAACTAAAAACTCCTGTATATCAAACAGGTTTAGGGGAAAAAGAATACAAGCTAGAACCATTTATGAAAGAGTTTCCACAGCATGCAGTTTCTTACGAACGAAATAATGAAACTGAAATCATGACTGAGTACAAAGGCTCAATCAACTACAGAAAAAATGACAATGTAAATCCTCTACGTAAAGGATTCAAAAACGCACAGCCATACATCAAGAATTTATGGCTTGGCTATCCATTTATGTATGAGTACAATGAAGCGCGTGGACACACCTACGCAATTCACGACTTTTTAGAAATTGACCGTATCAATAGATACGCTGAAAAAGGCGGTTTACCGGCAACTTGTTGGAACTGTAAAACACCACAAATGGTTCCACTTGTTGAAGAATACGGTGATGATTTTTGGGCTATGGACGTAAATGATTTCCGTACAAAAATTGACCCTGATGAAGATACAATCGGTTGTGCTAACTGCCATAATTCTGAAACAATGGAACTTCAACTTTATAGTGTTCCATTAAAAGATTGGTTAGTTCGCAGTGGACAAGACTTAGATAATATTTCACGTAATGATATGCGTAGTTTAGTTTGCGCTCAATGTCACGTTGAATACTACTTTACAGATCCGGGTCAAGGTGCATCTAAAAAGCCTGTATTCCCTTGGGATAATGGATTTAATCCTGAAGAAATATATCAATATTACAAATCACACGGTGATGGTAAAATTGAAGGCTTTGAAGGACAATTCACCGATTGGGTACACCCAGCTTCAAAAACTCCTATGATTAAAGTACAACATCCTGAATATGAAACATGGATTGATGGTACACACGGATCAGCAGGGGTATCTTGTGCTGATTGTCATATGCCATACGTATTAGCTGAAGACAAACAAAAAATGTCATCACACTGGTGGACAAGCCCATTGAAAGATCCTGAAATGCGTGCATGCCGTCAATGTCACTCAGACAAAAGCGCTGATTATTTACGTGATCGTGTAGAATACACACAATCAAGAACTTTTGAACAATTACTAGTTGCTCAAGAGTATTCAGTAAAAGCACATGAAGCGGTACGTTTAGCCGAATTATCACTTTCAAAAGCTCCTAACTACAATGAATTAATTATAGAAGCTCGTGATAATGTACGTAAAGGTCAATTATTCTGGGATTATGTATCCGCAGAAAACAGCGTAGGTTTCCATAACCCTGCTAAAGCGCTCGAAACTTTGACAATATCAATAACATCTAGTCAAAAAGCTATAGACTTAGCAACTCAAGCTGCTAACTTTACAACTGTAGCAACTTTAGCTGAAGATATCAACACTCTAGTACCTCCAATTCTAGAAATGTCGCGTAAATTGCAGCAAGATCCTGAATATCTAAAATCACATGTATGGTTAGATCTTCTAAAACCTCTTCCTGAGGAAAATCTATATTGGGAAGGTACTCATAAAGTAAACCAATAAAGATTGGATATATAGTATTCTAATCAATTAAAGTTATAAAGTTCTATCTAATTTACACTTAGATAGAACTTTATTTTTTTAAGAATAAGGGTTAGATTATTATTTATATATTTTCAAATTCAAAAATTCGAGGTTATGATGTTAGTTTATATTTCGTTTTTATTAGTTGGTGCAATCAGTGGTGTACTTGCAGGACTTTTAGGGGTTGGAGGAGGAACAATAATCGTTCCGTTTTTAGTAATGATATTTAGTATGTCTGATACAAATCCGGAATATATTCAACATATGGCACTAGCAACTTCATTAGCGACGATTATTGTAACATCAATTTCAAGCTCTAAAGCACATCATGCACATAAAGCAGTAAGGTGGGATATTGTAAAAAAAATTTCTATTGGTATTTTGTTCGGGACTTTTTTTGGAGGAATTGTTGCCTCATCTCTATCTCATATGTTCTTGACAGTTTTCTTTGTAGTATTTCTATATCTTGTAGCAATTCAGATGTTACTCAATATGAAACCTAAACAATCAAGAGAGTTACCCGGTTCACTTATGACAACTTTTGTTGGTAGCATTATAGGTGTAGTTTCGAGTCTGGTAGGAATAGGTGGAGGCAGTTTATCTGTTCCTTTCATGACTTATTGTAATATTCCGATGCATACAGCTGTAGGTACATCAGCCGCAATTGGTTTTCCTATAGCAGTTGCAGGAACAATAGGTTATGTCGTAGGTGGATGGAACATTCCTGACTTGCCATTCGGAACAATAGGATATGTAAATATACCGGCATTTATTTGTATATCAGTTACATGTTATATAACTGCACCACTTGGAGCAAAACTTTCAAATAATCTTCCAATTAAAACTTTAAAAAAGTTTTTTGCGATATTCCTTATTTTTATTGCAACAAATATGCTCGTAAAGAATTTTATTCTTAATTAAATTGTTCTGTAGGTATATTTAGATACTTTTATAACTCTAAAAATCTGTTCATACTTTTATTCTTATAATAAAAATAAGTTGAAAGTACTTTATCTTCACTTTCCCAAAGAAGAGGGTAAAACGACATAAACTAACTTTCTGTCATTTGATAATAATGGGGTATAAGTCAAAGATTACTAAGATGAATGATTATATAGTAGTTTAGAGCAAAAACTAAATTTTATTTCAAGGAAGCATAAAGTTATTATAAGCCTATCAGCATAAAGATATGTCAAAAATTAGAGCAGATTACTTATAGGTTATTTACGAACTAGATAACTACAATAGCCCTAAAAAAAGCCCTAAGCATATTGCTTAGGGCTTTTAAAAAGTAAAC
>CAYJEN010000017.1:0-27840 GCA_964369185.1 uncultured Desulfovibrionaceae bacterium | reverse complement strand
TTTCTGTAGTCCTCCAGTTTTCAATAGTATGTAGGGCACTTTAGCATTCAAAAACTCAAAAGTAAACAAGTTTATAGTTAGTATTTAAACTATTTAATATTAGGGTATGTTTCTAAATTCACTCTTTTGTGTTTTTTATGCCTAAAAGATGATTTTTTATTTAGTTTTTTGTATGTTTTTGATACACTAAAAATATAAGAAAATTTATAGAGTTTTGAATTAATAATAATTATTTTTTAAGGAAACGTGGTTTTCCCCCTCAAGAAATCATAAATTAGATTCACGTGCTATAACATAAGATTGACTTTTGTCGTATAGGATATAACTTTCTATATAATGGTAAAAAAGCTTCGTATATTTTATAATATAAAACTTTCAATATGAATATAAATTTGAGGTTAATATGAAAAAAATTCATTCTATTTTATATATTTTACTAATTTTTTTTCTGTGTCTAGCTCTTCCACAAGTTTCTAATGCTAAAAATGTGGACTTTAAAACAGAGTGGTTTAGCTACACAGATATTAAAGATAACAATACAGAAAAACTTGTTCTTGCCCTAGAAGCTGACTTCAAAAATGATGCATACACATATGCGCCCACATATAAAGATTACCCAACTTCTTTCAAGCTAAACCATGAATATACTTTGTATTATCCTAAAGTTACAGCGAGTTATGACCCACTCACAAAGAAAGAGCTTTTGCTCTATAAGGAAAAAGTTCAGTATTTTTTTCTTTATAATACTATTCCAAGTACTTCTGATGAAAATTTAGATGTATCATTTTTAATGTGTACGCCTATAAATTGTACTCCCTATAAAGAAAGTATAGAGCTTGAGATTCCAAAAGATAAAGCTTTACCTCGATTAGAAGATACTAAATTCTATACTTTATTCCAAAATTCAGAATCTTTAGTGATTAATAAAGTAAATGATAAGCTTAGTGAAAAAATTAGTTCAAGTCCAATTTCATTAGAGCTACCGAATAATGTAGTCGCTTTGCCTCTTTCTTCTGCGAGCGAAGAATCTTTTGCTTTTGATTTCTCTCCGCAATCGGCGACGCAAGCATTTGAAGTGAAGTCATTTTCTTTTGCTCTTTTACTTGGATTTTTTGCAGGATTTATACTGAATCTTATGCCTTGTGTATTACCCGTGATTGCGATAAAAATTGCATCATTAGTTCAAGCAAGTCAGCATGATATTGCAACTCAAAATAAACTTGTGCGAGTGCATGGAATTTTCTTTGCTCTAGGAGTTTTGACTCTTTTCACAATTCTAGCAATTTTATTTGGTGTGTTTGATATCATCTGGGGCGGACTTTTCCAAAACGTATATTTTATAATACTTCTAGCCGGATTTATATTTATGCTTGGGCTTTCCTTTGTGGGACTATTTACATTCCCGCTTATGAATATACGTTCACCTAAATCATCACGGACATGGATTGATTCATATTTTCAAGGGCTTATGACTACACTTATAGCAACACCTTGTTCAGGGCCTCTTCTTGGTGGCGTGCTTGGTTTTAGTCTTGTATTACCGCTTCCATTGCTTATACTTGTATTTATATCTACAGGGCTTGGAATGGCGGCTCCGTATCTTCTATTGTCGATTTTCCCACAATTTATACGATTTATCCCTAAATCAGGCACTTGGATGGGAGTAATGGAGAAGATTCTTGCATTCTTCTTATTTGCAACTACAGTTTATCTCTTATCATTCATACCGGATGAAATGCTTTATAAATCTTTAATTTATATCTTTTTAGTAGCATTTTTCTTATGGATTTATACATTCTTTCAAAACAAAAAGAATGCCTTACTATGGGCGAGCGTTCTATTTATGGTTCATACTGCATGTTCTTATATGCTATTTCGACCAATTGACGACGAAAATTCATTGGTTTGGCACACGTATTCGTACAGTGAATTTAAAGCTGAACTTGGAAATACTCCGATGATTGTCGACTTTACAGCGGACTGGTGCCCAACTTGTAAAGTTATTGAAAATACAGTGTTAACATATGAAAATATTCAACCATTAGTTGAAGAATATAACTTGAAACTTGTAAAAGTTGACCTTACCTATCCAAACGAGGAAAACGAAGCTCTTCTAAAATCCTTAGAGAGTGCAAGCATCCCGCTTTTAGCAATGTTTCCTGAAGGGATTTTTGCCTATTCACCAATCCTGTTACGAGATGTATTTACCCTCAATCAATTCAAGGAAAGTTTAGAATTACATTTCTAAGATTTCGATATAGTTATTTTTCGAGAGGAGGAAACCACGTTTTTTTGATAAAGCGAGGTTTCCCCCTCTAAAAGTATTTCTTATTGCTCGAATTTTTCTTTAAGCTTTAGATAAAAGTTTTTCTGAGTTCGATCGCCGTCATGATTAGGGAAAATACATTCAGGTAACTGACCGGCACCATTGTGTTTTTCAATACACTCAGCGCACTGACCGTGAAACTTACAGCTTGTGTTCTTGCATGAGCAATTTGGATTAGCTTTCATAAATACCTCCTAAAGTATAAACTGATTTTCTTTATTATAAAGTGTTCTATAGCCAAAGTTTAGGGATAAGAACACCGCCAAACAAACAACGGTTGAAATGCATATCGTTATTGATATTTGATATAAAATAGCGGACATTGGCGATTCACCTGAAAGAATTTGTCCTGTCATCATGCCCGGTAGTGAAACAATACCCATGCCAATCATTGTATTGATTGTGGGAAGTAGAGCAGTTTCAAGAGCTAAATTCACCATAGGCAGAAGAATTTTTTTTGGGCTTGCTCCTTGATTTAGTAGAACCTCAATTTGTAGTTTTGAATCTTTTACTTTTGCGATAAAAGTTTTTACTCCAAGTGCCACCCCTGTCATTGCGTTCCCGAGTATCATTCCGCTTATAGGGATAAGATATTGAGGATTCAAAATGCCTTCACCAACAACAACAGTTATGAAAAATACAATAATTAAAATTGCAGATAAACTTATTGAGCCGGCTATTATATATTGAAATCTTCTACTTATTCCTTTGTTTACCGATAGAACACGCTGAATTGCAAAAACTGTCATCGCAGTTACATAGAGCATAACAAGCAGAGGGTGCGCCTCCTCAAGAAGATACATCAAAACATAACCTGCCAGCACTAATTGAGCTGTCATTCTAACGCTTGCAATGAAAAGTAGCTTTGTCTGCGATATGTTACTAAGCTTCATCACAAAGCCTACAAGCAAAAGAAGCAGATAAATAAGAGAAAAATTAAAGATATTTATATGAACTGCATTATCCATTAGTTTTTACTCCGTTTAAATCTATAACATGTTCAGCAAATTTTTCAACCAAAGAATTATCATGGCTGATAATAAGCATTGTCTTTTTGTTGTTCTTTGTATAACTCACTAAATTTTCAAGAATTTTATGGCTAAGTTTGCAATCTAAAGCAGAGGTGGCTTCATCAAGCATAATAGTTTCAGCTTCCATTGAAAGGCAAATAGCAATATAAACTCTTTGTTTTTCACCGCCCGATAATTTATCGCATTCAGAATCTAGACTGAAGTTAGCCTCCATAATATCTAAGAAGAGCTTCATTCGCTCTTCAGATATTATTTCTTCTTCACAATAGTTATAAAATAGAGCAAAATTTTCTTTGATTGTTCTTGAAAATAAAAATGGGCATTGAGAGATAAGTTTTACTTCTTTTCGTAAAGCTATACTTTCATATTCACAAATAGGCTTGTTTTTATAGAAAATTTCACCAGATGAGAAATTCTCAGTCTTATTTAGGAGTTTGAGTAGTGTACTTTTTCCACAACCGCTTTCACCTATAATAAAATTTATTTTACCTTCTAGTACGCTTATATCTTTGTACTTGATAAAATCTTTATATGTTAGGTTCTTAGTTTTATACATAATGTTTTCCTTGTGTTTTTATTTGCACTGCTGTAAAGTAGAGTTTGCACGAAATAAGATATCGAATAGCAATATCAAAAATCAATATCGTAATTCGATATCGACTATTTAGCATAAGGAATAAAAAAATGCAAGACCCAATTTTACGAAAATTATTTTTAGGTTTTATACATGTCCACATACTTCACCACGCAAAAATAGAGCCTGTTTTTGGTGCTTTTATGATAGAGGAATTAAAATCACATGGTTACGATATAAGTCCGGGTACTCTTTATCCTATTTTCCATAATCTTGAAAAAGCAGAACTCTTAACTGTAGAAAATAAAAATGTAGACGGTAAAATAAGAAAGTATTATTCCATAACAGAAAAAGGTGAAGAAGTTCTTATAGAAGCAAAAAATAAAGCTAAAGAACTTGTAAGAGAGCTATAATTTGAAAATTTGAGAATGACAGTCCTAAATAATTCTGAAATTCTTATCAAAACTCCATAGTGTTTTTATTTCACTTTGGAGTTTTTTGTATAGAATTAATTTAGAAACATACCCTAGAAACATAACTAATGTTTTATTGTTATACTTTTTAGAAATAAGCCTCTTTTATGTATCATAAATGTGTTGCTTGATAGTAAATATTCATTACAAGCAAGCAGTTGTGAATGATAATTCTTCAAAATAATTTCATCATGAAATTTTTTGAAAATACCTGGCGATTTTTCTTCTTTTAATGTGAGAAAAAGCTTTGATTTTTCCATTTTTATAACTTTATAATTCGCATATAATGCCATTAATAAAAATGGTAAGGTTAATAGGAATAATAGAGCAGCAAGGTCAATTGTTCCTTTATTTCTTTCAAAAAGCCATATAAAGACTGCTACTTCAACAAAATAACATACATATAGAATTATTGCTATTTGCTTTAGATCTTTTTTTAGAAAATATAAAGTTTCTTCTTCATAAAACTTGTTGCTGAAATATTTTTTTTCAGAGTCAATTTTTTTCCGCTCTTTCAGTAAAAAACTAAGTAAAATAGCCACGATAGTTGCTGAAGTTTTTAATATAAGCGAACTTACTCCGTATAAAAACAACTTTATCATGAAAATATTTTTTTCAAATACTAGTAGAATATTAAATGGAAAGTCAGTGATATATAAACCTGCATATAGCATAATAAAAGTCAAAATTGTTATAATTTCAATCGAATAACTTAGTAAGAATTCAAACCATGTTGGCTTTTTTATTTTGCAATATGTGAATAATGAGATAAGAAATGCTGCACTTAATAGTAACACTTCATATACAAAGTCTATTGTAAGCATATTCCGTGCAACTAAGTTTATAATATGTGGTTCTTGTTTATTGAAAAGGAAGTAATCAAATCCAAGTCCTGTAATTATAATATATGCAAATGCAAATGCAGATGGTAGTACAACTGCCATCATTCCAATAAGTTTATTTTCTTTTATCAATGAATAACAGTGGCTTGCAATGCCTAGTAAGGAAACTGCAAATTGTAAAATTAGTAAGCCTGAGGAGCCAGTGCTCCCTCGTCCCACGCCTGAAAGGAAAATGATATGTAAAATCTCAAAAATTCTCATCTAAAGCCTTTAAAAATAATTTATATTCTATTTTTCTTTATTTGTTTGCAGCATAAAAAAATCAATAAAAAAAAGAGGGTAGGGATTACAGTTACAAAACCTTCATAATGGCTTGTCCATCCTCCTGTTGTGCCGGTAGAAAGCACTTCAATCCCTGTGAGGGCAAACTGGAAAGGTTCATTTATAAAAAGACTTAGGGGTGGGATAATCAAACCTAGGTAACCATCTTTCATTGAAAGTCTAATTTGTAGTCCTATGAGAGACAATATAAAAATAAAACTTCCTGCAATTATGAAAAATGCGAAGACAAGAAACCCACTACCCATTACTTATTCCTAATTATTTTGAAGGCGTTTATTGAAACATATCCTAGATGACGACACTATCTAGAATTTATCTATACCAAAATGCTCTATAAATGAATCCACACTATTTCCTATAAGATAAATTTCTTCACCTTGTGTAAATACATGATAAGGATCAGGGTTTACTTGAATAGCACCACCTTTCATTCTTACTCCAACAACACTGCAACCGGTTTTCAAGCGTATTTTGCTTTCAATAAGATTTTTGCCAGCAAGAGCCTTGCTTGCTTTTGCAGTAAAAAGACAAAGACCATCACGCAACATAAAGATTTTTCCCGGTGCCAACATATTAACTACAGAATTACTCATCATTGAAACTAATGAAAGCACAACATTTGCCCCAGCTCTATGTAGTATGCTCACGTTTCTATCAAGAGATGCGCGAGAAAGAATTTGAATTTCAGGGCGCAATCTTCGGCAGTAGATAGTTAGATAGATATTGGTATCATCGTCATGCGTTGTGATGATAACAGAGGTTGCATCTTCAATGCCGGCTTGCTTTAGTATTTCAATATCAGCAGCATCGCCTAGGATTGATTTTATCTCTTTTGAAGTCCCTTTGATTGGAATTTTATCAATTAATGAAACTTGAAGCCCTTGAGAATGTAATTGTTCAGCCGCAGCAAGTCCAACTTTGCCACCTCCAATTACTACAACTTTATGCTGAGATGGAATTTCTACACTCGTGCTAAATTTTTCATCAAAAAGATCAAATTGTTCTTGTGTGCCTGCCATTACTAAGGTGGCAGAAGTTGGCAATACTTCAGTAGGAGGCGGCATAAGAAAATTGCCTTTTTGCCATAAGCCCACAATATTTATTCCAACTTCAGCACGAAGGTTTGACTCGACTAAGCTTCTTGATTTTAGGCTTGTACTATCGATTGAACGTTCTGCGATAAGAAGTGAAGAAAAGCTTGTAAAATAACTAAAACTACCTTTACACCCCTCAACTCTATCTGCCAAAGCCTGACCAAGTAAAGTTCTGAAGCGGAAAACTTTTGTGCTGCCGGCTAATTGTAAAATGTCTTCAGAATCTGCATTTTCAGCTTTTGAAATGATGGGAACATTTGCATTTACACCTCTGGCTGAGAATATAATATTGGTGTTTCTTTTATCGGTATCGAGTGCAACAAGTAGTGCAGCTTTATCAAATTCTAAATTTTTATATGTAGTTTCATCGTCATAGTCACCAACAAGCACGTTGAAACCTTGATCTTCTAAGTCTATGGACGTTTGAATATCGGGGCAGAGCACAACACAGTAAAATCCATTATGCGAAAGTAGTTGCACAAGGTTTAGCGTTATTGGATTAAGTCCTACTACTATTACATGATCTTTTATTTTTGAATCGATTTTTCTTGGTGCATTTGTCTTTTTTTGTGCTTCAAGCCATGGTGAATAAACGTATTGAATAAAGGCAAAGGGTAGCATCACAAGAAGGAGTATTATTCCTGTTATCAAGACAAATAATGAAAACAACCTTCCAAAATCGCTTACGAAAGTAATATCACCAAAACCGAGGGTGCTCATTACAGTGAGTGTCCAATAAAGTCCTGTTATCCATGAATGTTCTTGTCCTTCATAGGCCATTATATAGTGAAATAAAACGCTATAAATAACAACAAGTGCTAAAAGCAAGAACAAAAAACGTAAAAAATAACCTACATTTCTTTTAGTTCCTGTTTGTTTTAGAAAAACACTCATTTGAGAAACAACAAACTTCATATACCTCCCCCCACATATATAAGAAAATCACTATAACTTAAATCAAAATTAGAAACATACCCTAGTAAATAAATATAATATAAACTTAATATTTTGAATGCCTATGCTATATTTTATAGCAAAATTAATTTATTTCTGCAATGTATATCTCTCATGTCGGCTATCTTGGAGGATTAGCTACTTTTAGAAAGAGTTAATATCAATTAAATTATCTTTGTTTCTTTAGAATATATTTTAAATAGAGTTCCTTATAAGGTAAAATTGGAATAATTGTAAGCAATGAAACGGAGGCTATAACTATACAAACTCCTAAAATTGTAATAAAGTCTACACGTTCATTGAAAACAGCAACGCCAATAATAACGGCTGTAATAGGTTCCATAGCAGAAAGAATTGATGCGAGAATTGCTCCAATTTTCATAATTGCAGAAACTAAGAAACTATTTGCAAGAAGAGTTGTTACAATGCTAAGACCTGCAATCATTAACCATTCAAAGCTCGAACGTGGTAACATGTAGCTATCTGTTATCAAAGAAAAAATAAGAGCGAAGAAAGCACAAATCAAAAAGAGATAAGCCGAGAACAATTCTTTTGAGAGGGAATCTTTTTTATCTAATGGTTCACCTCTACTATAATCTATTTTTTTTGTATCAAATGGGGCATAGCGCACACTAAGCATATAAAGAGCATAAGCAAGAGCACCGGCTAAAGAAACAATAACGCCTTTATAATTTATACCATCGAGCGAATGGAAAAAACCTGAAAGAAGAGCAATACCAATTAAGGTTGTAACTAAAAAGAATACTTTATAAAACTCTAGTTTTTCATTGTAAAAAGCAACAAGAATAATCATAACAAAAACAGGATTTGCAAAAAATATTGTCATGGCTATTCCACTTTCCATATAAAGAAATGACTGGAATAAACAAACTGCTGCTACAGCTTGCATAACGCCACCAAAGGTAGTTACTTTCCACGCTTTTTTAGGTAGAATAATTGACTTTCCTTTTAAAAGTAAAACACAGAAAATAAACAAACTTGCCAGTAAAAAACGGAAAAAAATGGTCGCTTCTATCGAGTAGCCTAGTTCATGAATAGGTAAAAAGAATAGAGGATTAAGACCATATAAAGCTCCAGAGAGAATAGCCTCTAAAAATCCGACTGATAGATTTTTATCTGGTAGATTTTTATTCTGCATAATATACTTCCAATACAATTGATATACGTAATTAGAGCTTTTTCTAAAATGCTCTAAGCGTACACTCCTATATAGCAAATACTAAAATTTGGCAAGTGCTTTTTAGAGTAGAGGGATGTTGCATAAAACATTCTTTAATATAGTGGTTATTCTCTTGAGTAAATTTAAATTGCTTTTAAAAACTATTTTATTCCACGAAAACTATAATGATATATTTCCTTAAAATCTTTAAATTTAGAAACACACCCTAATATACTGGAGAGAATTAAAAATGAGAAACACAATCGATACAAGCAAATGAGAAAATATTTTTGCATCTCATAAAATTAACGATAATATCATAACATCAGGCTTTCCAAAAGATGAGGAATATTTACTTGCTAAAGAAGCAGGTGTTGATATAGTAGTAAATTTTATTCCACCACTTAATCTTGAACCTCAACGCAATCTTGCAGCTATACACAATGCCGGATTAGTATATTTTAGCCTTCCCATAACTGATTTGCCTCTTCCTATTGAAGAAATTATTGATGTTGATGCTGTTATTGCGACTCATCTTCATCCTGATCACTTTGATAAAGTTGCAATGGAACGCTTACCAAAGGATATGGCAATTTTTTGTTAGAATGAAAATGATTATGCTCTTCTTATTCAAAATAATTTTTCAAATGTGACTATTCTTACAGAAAAAGGCGTAGAATTCAATAATATTACACTCATAAGCACAGTTGCTCAGCATTATTCTGATGAGTCAATACTTGCAGAAAGGAAAAACTCAATGGATGCATGTGGGTTTATTATGAAATGCGAGAATGAAAAAACTCTCTATCTCATGGGTGATACTGTTTGGTTTGATGGATTAAAAACACCCCTTAATCAATTTATATCATCAAGGGAAGCTTTAAGAAAATTTGCGTTAGAAAGCTCTTTTTCAGATAGACTAACAATCCCTGAAGATGGCGAAACTGTAGAACTTTAAAAAAGGACTAAAGAAGAAAAAATGGCATCGGAAACATTCAAAAAACTAAAATACAACATGATGAACAATTCTCGTAAGATATTGCAAATAGTAATGTTTATCTATGTTCTTGGTATAGGACTAAGATTTTATTTTTATTATATGTCTTTACTTGCAGGAAATCTTGATGTAGTAAAGCCCGCAGGTATAGAAGCGTTCCTACCTTTAAGTGCTGTATTAGGTTTGAAACAACTCATTTATACGGGTATGTATGATCCTCTTCATCCAGCAGGTTTGACGATATTTTTATCAATAATAATTATAAGTGCAGTATTTAAAAAAAGCTTTTGCGGATATCTTTGCCCTTTTGGGTATGTATTAGAATTTATATCAGAAAAAGGCTTGAAGCTAAAAATGCCAAAACTTCTGCATTATCCATTATTATGTGTAAAGTATTATCTTCCCTTTGGTTTTTTAAAACTAGTCTTTTTTTCTATGGAAGTGCGTGATGCACAGATGTTTTTATTTTCTTCGTATAATAAAATCTCAGATGCAAAAATGCTTCATTTACTTCTGTATCCTACAGCATTGAGCCTAGCAATTGTTACGGGAATAGTATTCTTGAATTTTGTATTTCGTGGCTTTTTCTGTAAATATTTATGTCCTTATGGCGCATTAGTAGGAATTTTTAGTCTTCTTTCGCCTTTCAAGATAAGAAGAAATGAAGATGCTTGTATTCAGTGTAAGCTCTGTGCTAAAGCGTGCCCTATGGAGATTGAGGTATATAAAAAGAAAACAGTACACACACCTGAATGTATTGGTTGTCAGCAATGTGTAAATGCTGTACCAAGTAGAAATTGTTTGAATAATATAAGCAAGACTCGCTCTATAAGTAGTTTGAACTATACCTCTTTAGTTTTTTCTCTATTTGTAGGTTTATTTCTTATCGCACTTATTACGGGTAATGTAACTTCAATTATAACAAATGCTGAATACGCAGAACTACTAAAAAGAGTTGACTTTATTGGGCATTAATTACAAATTACATTAAGTATAAAAAAACAAAAGACTTAATGTTATCAGTGATAGAGGTAGAAATAAAAAACTCGTATTTAGACTATGAAGAAAACAGCATTTCCCACAAAAAAAAGGTTACGATTTTCATCGTAACCTATTGATTCTTCTTGGTTGCGGGAGCAGGATTTGAACCTACGACCTTCGGGTTATGAGTTCTTTTGTATTTTATTTTTACCTTTCACAATATTTCATCAAATTCAATAAAAGTATTGACAATAGCAAATTTAATGCTATGCTTTATTCATAACGTTTCACTAAGTTTGTATCCCTTTCAAGGAAAAACCTGTACAATACCTGTACAGAAAAGAGGTGTAAAATGGCAGCAAAGTGGATAAAGGTTTCACGTGGTATTCGATATAGAGAACACACAGAACGTAAGCACAACAAAAGAGCTGATCGTTATTATACCATTTACTACTCAGTAAAAGGAAAGGACTACAACGAAGGAGTTGGCTGGAGTTCTGATGGGGTAAAGCAAGAAACATGTGAAGATATTCTTAGGATTTTAAGAGTTAACCACAAAAACGGTAATGGAGCACAATCTTATAGGGATTTAAGGGAAGAAAATCTTGAAAAAGAAATTGAGAATAAAGAACAAAAAGCAAAAGAAGCTGAACTAACATTAAATCATATCTTTGAAAATGGATACTTACAAGTACAAAAGGTCAATGGAAAAAAAGAAAGAACCATTAAAGATGAAGTTAGTATCTTCAAGAACTATATTTCTCCTTTCTTCAAAAATATGCTTATTAAGAAAATAGACTCAGTTCAAATGAATAAATTTCTGTTGTTCTTAAATGAAGCAAAAGGATTTACTACGAATAGACCTTTGAGTGATGCTACTAAAAGAAATATTCTAGCCGTGTTATCTCAAATTTTCACTTATGCACAGTCAAATATTGATGAAAGTTTGCAAAACCCTATACGTAAAATCAAAAAACCAAGAAGTGATAATCAAAGAGTGCGTTTTCTAAGTATTGATGAGGCAAATGCTCTTTTGGAAGAGTTGAAAAAGCGCTCATTACCTTTGCATAACATATGTGTATTGTCTTTGTTTACAGGTATGAGAGCAGGCGAAATTCTTAAACTCACATGGCAAGATATAAATTTTGATGAAAAAAGTATCTATATTAAAGATCCAAAAAATAAACAAAGTCGACATGCTTTTATGACAGATGAAGTTTATACTGTTTTACACGAAATGTATCTTATACGTAATGATGAGAAGAAAATATTTCTGCATAATGAAATTTCACGTACTTTTGAAAGAGTTATTGAGAAACTTGAGCTTAATAAAGATATTGATGATAGAAGGCAGAAAGTATGTTTTCATACATTAAGGCACACATTCGCCTCTTGGCACGCAAAGGCAGGAACTCCAATTTTTACTCTATCTAAGCTACTGGGGCATTCTGATATAAAAATGACAATGCGCTATTCTCATTTGTGCCCAACTGCTGAACGAGAGGCCACAAAAGCTTTAGAGGGTGTACTACATTCAAAACAAGCGAAAATTATAGATTTTAACAAAGCTCAGTAGAAAAAATATAAATCTAATAACTTTATATTATTTGGTTTTGACTTCTGGTTTAGACTGCACTACAATGAAAAACAAAATTTGTTATCTATTTTTATTAAAGTGAGGTTGTTGTGGTGCAAGAACAAGAATTGCTACAAACCGTTGCAGAAGTTTTTTCAGGAAATAAAATATATAATATCCCCGTCTATCAGCGTGGTTATAAATGGAAGAAGGAACAGGTAACCAGGCTTTTAGAAGATATAGATAAATTTGCTAAGACTTCTTTACCTAATGATAATAGATTTTACTGCCTGCAGAATATAACAATTACAAAAAATGGAACTTATTTTGATGTTATTGACGGGCAACAAAGGCTTACAACTCTTGCTATTTTATTAGCTTTTTTGGGTAAACAGGATTTAGTTCAAGATAGATTGATATATTCGGTACGGTATGAGAGTTGTGCTTTTTTATGTCATACAATTTTTAATTCAAATAAAATTGAAATAGATGAAAACGTCAAAAAAGATATAAGCGATATTGATAAAGAAAATTTACCTAAAGAATATGACTATCAAGATATTTATCATTTTGTGCAAGCTTATCAAACAATAAAAAAATGGTTTGAAAATAAAGATAAAGAAAATTTTTTAGAAATTTTACTCAACCAAGTCAAACTTATTGTCAATCAAGTTGGTAATGGCAACCAAGAAAAAATATTCGCAAATCTCAATTCAAATAAAGTACCTCTTTCAGAAGTTGACTTAATTCGTGCTATGCTTATCACAAGGCAGGAACAAAGTTCGCAAATCAGTCTTGCAAGCACTACAAATATGGATCAACTCACAAAACTATTTGTAGGGCATTTATCAAGTCTACTTGATTTGAATGAAAAGAGGGTACGTAGAGCAAGTGAGCTAGATGAATATAATATTCACTGGATTGATGAAAGTAGAAGTAAGCTTTTTTCCAAATTTATTACAGGCAAAGAAACAAAAGGTATTGAATTGTTATACCTTCTCTTCTGTAATAGAGCTGAAAAAAAAAGTAATAAAACGATGCCACAAATTCTTGCAGAAATTGAGGTGAAATCACATAATAAAGATGAATTGCAGAAGTTTTTATCTGCTCTTGTATATTTTCACCACGCGTTAGAAGAGTGGTATAATGACCATACAATTTATCATTATTTAGGATTTTTAGCTTTTCATAATCAAAAAGTAAAAATTTATGACTTGTGGATGAACTGGGTAAAGCTAAAGAGTAAAAAATCTTTTATATTATATTTAAAAAATCAGTGCCTAGAAAGCTTACTTGAACAACTAGACGAAGAGATAAGAACACCATCAGAGCTAGTAAAGCAAATAATAAGTACAAAAAGACCTTGGTACGGTGAAGATACAACACTAACAATCCGTTTACTTATTCTACTAGATGTAATTGCAATGACAACTGGCTCAACAAATAGTACTAGGAGAATTCCAGTAGCATATTTTCAGAAGAATAGTGAACATATAGAACATATTTTTTGTCAAACTTTAAATTCTGAGGAATTTAATAAGCATAAAGTAATATATGTTGAACACTTAAATAAAGCTCTAAAAGATACCAATAAAGTTCATAATGATATAGATTATGAAAAATATGTAGAAGCGATAAAAGCAACTAATGAGTTAAATAGCATTGGCAATCTGGTTTTGCTCAATGGCTCAGTAAACAGTTCTTACGGAAATAATCCATTTGAAGATAAAAGAAAGCGAATAATATCTGAAAATATTAAAGGGGTGTACATTCGTCTTCATACTCTCAACACCTTTACTTCTATGTCAGAAGAAACTAAAGTCTGGACCACAACTGACATAAAAAAAAGTGCTGAGAATATATCAAAAACTATAGCGAAGTATTTCAATATAAAGGATTTAGAGGTATAAAATGACAAATCAAACACAACAAACATCCCAAGAAAATACCACTCAGTCTTCAATGAAAGAAACCACATTTAAAGATTTACTTAGCCAAGTTCAATTTGTCGTACCTGAAATCCAACGTGAATATGTTTGGGGTTCAAATAAAGATATTATTGAAAATTTTATCAAATCTATCAAAGAAGAAAACTCTCTTAATATTGGTTTTCTCTACTCCTATACGCCGAATTATGCTACTTCGGAGCAAAAAATATCTTACTTGATAGATGGGCAACAGCGTTTTACTACACTCTATTTATTAGCTTTTTATATTTCTCTAAAAGAAAATAAATATGATGATTTTAAAAGTAATTCTCATCGTTTCTCCTATCGAGTTCGCCACTCAACTGCACAGTTTTTAGAAAAGTTTGTGACTGAAACAAAAATCATTGAAGATTTTAAAAATATTGAGGATAAAACATGGTTTTTATCTTATTATAAGCAAGATATATCAATTTCAAATGTGCTTGCTTTAATCAAATTATTATCTGAATATACGAATGAGTTACCAAGTTATGAACAAATTATGGCAGTCAAATTTCATAATTTCAATATAGCTGCAACAGGGCAAGGAGAAGAACTTTATATAAGCATGAACTCCCGTGGAGAAAAAATTCAAGATAATGAAAATTTGAGGGCAAAACTCTTTGAAAAAGTTTCTGATAATAAAGAAAGAGTGACACGGGCAAAAGAATACGATAATTGGCAGGAGTTTTTTTGGAGAAATAGAGGAAGTAATTCAAGTGCTGATGTTGGATTTAATGCCTTCATTCGATTAGTGATAGCTATAGAATTTTACATGGATTTTTCCCAAAAGGAAGAGAAAAATGATGTGAAACTTGCTTCATTTAGAAATGCGAAAGATGTAAATGTAAATGTAAATCATTATTACAACTTATTGACATTTGCAAAGCTTAAGTATTATTTTTTGGCATTTAGAAATATTGCTGAAACAATATATAGTGAGAAAAATAAGACATTATTTGCTAAATTGATATCAAAAGAAGAAAAAGGCACACAAAAGCCACTCTATGAAAATATATTCTCTGACTCAATAAGTCATTCTTATTTTATGTTTATACTACCTCTTCTTTGTATGGCAAAATCTAAAAATGACTACAAGTTGTCATTAAGATTTATAAGATTTTTTTATAATATAGCATTTAATAAAGAAAGTCAGGCTGTTGTATCTTCATTAGATTTAACACAGAGCATCAAAGAATATACTGACCCTATTCAGATGTTAGCTCTAGAGGGAAAAAATACATTACTTGATGATGAAGAAAAAGATAAATTGAAAATATATCGTGACTCTTCTCAGAGGGAAGAGGTAGAAAAAGCTTTTTATCAAGCTGAAGATATGAAATTGTGGACAGGTGAAATTTCTAGCCAAATCTCATGGAGCAAAGATTTTAATAATACTTTTTCCCTAGATAAATTTTCTTTTTTAAACGAGTTGTTTAAGTTTCTTTTTGAGAATGAACCAAATAAAGACTTGCTGAGGCGTGCTTTGCTGGCTAGAAAACTTGAAAACTATCCAATTTCTTTTCACTGGAATACTAAATTCAGTTTTATTTCTAAAATTGAAAGTTGGAAAACTTTGTTTTCTCAAGAAAAAAACAAAAAGTTCTTTCTTGAGCTATTTGAAGAAATATACAGAAACTATATTGCAAGTGAAAATAACTTTGAAAAATCTTTACAACAAATTATTTCTACCCCATCAGAAGGTGTAGATAAGTACCATATTGAGTTGATAAAACGCCCTGAGCCGCTAGCCTACTGCCAAAATAAAATTGCTCTTTGGGCAGATGAGACAGGCTGGAAATTATTGACGAAGACGAAAACAAATTCATATTCTATCCATTTGAATACTTATATTCTTTTTCTAGATGGAAATGAAATTTTTAAGAATGAGTTGTATCACTATAAAAATATTAATGGTAGAGAAATTTACATAGGAAAATATGAGCAAGATGAGTCTTGTGTTTACTTTAATTTACTGGATGATATTGCAGTAGATGTAAGTTGTACAGGAATCGATAATAAATTTATTATTGAAGTCTTTTCTCGTTCAAATCAAGGCAATGAATTATCATCTGCTGAACGGCTTGATCGAGTAGGAAAATTTTTGAAATACGAGCTAAACTCTGGACAACGATTAGAATTACCTGAACTGAGTTATGATGAAACTATTTTAATTTTGAAAAATATTTTTGGATTTTTCTCTTTGTAGGCTATTTCTCCATTGAACTATTCTTCAATCTAAAATATTATACAATATTAATTAGATAAAATGCTTTTTCGAAAATTAGGAGTATTTGAACAATATTCTTGTTCGTCGTTTACCCAAAAATCCTCAATAAAGGCATCAATCTTTTCTATAGTAAATTCTTCTTGCTTTAATGTCGCATGCAAGCCAATAGCATAGCAGTAGTAATAATGAAACTCTGCTTTTTCAAAAATTGGAGGCAATTCTCCCTTAAATAATTCAAGCTTTTTTTTGTTTAACCGCAGTCTTCGATTTTTTGCTTCTTACGGATGATACGAACTCAAATAGTATATTTGAATTTAAAGAAATTTTAGGGTGTTTTCCACCAAGTCAGAGACGTGGGGGTAATAACTTAGTATACTACTATTGTACTCCTCAAAACAGCGCTAAAGAATTTAAGGAAATAGTAGAAAAAATCAAGCAAATTTCAGAATAAGTTTTCTCATGTTATAGTTTATGGAAATTATCCTTAATCCCTTTCATATTCTGAAACGCTTATGCAGTATCCTAATTTTTGAAAAGATACTTCTCTAGTTAGGAAGAATAAGCATAAAAAAGGATACTGTAAATGACATCACAAGAAAAAGAACTCTTCAATGAGCTATCAAGAAATCCATATAAAATAAGAAAACATAAGAATCTTAGTGAGAACTTAATTTTAGCATTAGTAGAAGATAAAGCAAATTCGATACGCTATTTTACTGATGAAACACCTGAAATGCAGATGAAAATGTTTGAAATTCTATTGAAAGAAATAAGTTTTATATCTCCAAGCTTCATTTCTGAGTATAAAAGCCCTTGTGACAAATCTGAGTATAAAAGCCCTTGTGACAAACTAAAAATTGCACTTGTAAAATATAGCGAAAATGCTCTTCAATACATAGAAAGCCCCTCGTATGAGCTACAGCTTGAAGCTGTAAATAATTTTGGAAGTGCTATACAATATATAGAAAATCCATCGCTAGAAATGCAATATCAAGCAGTAAGAAACGATGGCGAAGCACTACAATTTATCAAAAATCCTTTGTATGATATGCAAATTGATGCCATAAAACAAAATGGCGCAGCTATACAATATGTTGAAAATCAAAATCTAGTTTTACAACGACTTGTAGTCAGGTATGATATAACATGTTATAAGTATATTAAAAATCCTTCTGATGAAATTACAAAGCTCGTTGTCGAAACACTTTATGACATCAGTAATTCAATGCGTTTTGAATTCTACGCGGAACTTTTACCTGTTGAACTTATAGATAAATTTCTACAGTGTGAAGCGGAACAGGAAGGCTAGTTAATAAAGCAGACGAAATGTTTTGCAATTGGAACAAAAGTGTTTTACATTGTGCTCTACAAAGTGAGGAATGACTATTTATGATAACATATACAACACAACACGTTTGCGCATCACGCATTACATTTGAAATATCTGAAGAATTTACAGTACATAATGTCGTTTTTGAAGGTGGTTGTACGGGTAATGCTCTTGGTATAGCCGCCTTAGTAGAAGGACAAAATGTGCACGATGTAATTAAAAGATTGAAGGGTATCATCTGTGACCACAGACCAAGCTCGTGTCCTGACCAGTTAGCCAGAGCACTTGAAAAAGCTTTAGAGAAGTAAAATAATATTCTTTTCTTGACTTTCGTTGCATATTCTGAAACGATTTTTCTGTAAGCTAAGTTTATACGAAGGCAAGTGAGGACGTTATGGCTAAAAAAGAAAATGATGCAACAGCGAGTGAAAAAATACTAGATCTCTATAATTTATTACTTTTTTCTACTCGTTCTTATTCACATACAGAACTTGCAAGGAAGTTGAATTGTTCAAAATCTAGCATTACACGTTATATTTTGATTTTTGAGAATATGTTCCCCGAAATGCTTGTAAAAGAAAAACAAGGGAATAGCATTTTATATAGATTTGTGAATAGCCAATCTTATCGAGCCAGTATAAATCTGAGTACGTCAGAGCTTGAACTTCTTGAAATGGCAAAACATTTTACTTCGCCATTACCTGAAAGTCAGAAGCAAAGCCTTAATTTTGCGCTTGAGAAAATTATAAATACTTTTAAAACTCCATTAAATGAAAATGACTGCATAAATTGCGATTTGCCTGTCTTCAATTCGCTCAAGGGGAAAATTCAATACAAGCACAGTCACGAAGTTCTCACGAAGGTAATGAAAGCTATAAAGGCAAAAAGAGTTTGCATAGTTGAGAGCATTTACGGCAAAAAATCAGAAGTGGCATTTACTCAATTGCTTATTAATAATGATGCACTTTATGCTCAAGGCTACTTTGTTACAGAAATGGGCAAGCCTGAAATTGTTGATTCCGTGAGCTTCTATATTCATCGTATGAAAGATGTAATTATTACACAGAGAAAGCACGGCTTTAAAGAGAGTGATACCTCTAAAAAATTCGGAATATTGCAAACTGAACCAATTAAAGCAAAAATCCAATTTAGAGGATACGCAATTCCTTATGTAAAAGATAGAATTTACAGCGACGACCAACAATTCACTGACTTAGAAGATGGTACAACAATTCTTTCTCTAACAGCAAGTAATCAATACGAATTGATTTCTTTTGTGCAATCATTTGGTTCTTCGGCTACATTACTTAGCCCTGAATATCTGCGTGAAGAATTGAAAGCAGATTTAGAAAACAGTCTTGAAAACTATAAGTAAAAAGAAGTTTCTGTAGAGAAAGCTTAATGTCTTTAGCGTTCATTACAGATTTTTTTATAAATAGAATTTTTATAGAACTTTGAGATAGAAAAATTTAAAATTAAACAAAAAGAACTTCAAAATATCTTGACAAAAAATAATTTTAATGATAGTTCTTTTTTTATCGTTAAAGAATTTGATGTTTCAATAACGATTGATGTACTACTCTAATTTGCTCTTTGATAGAGATAAATTTTGATGAATGAGTAGTCGATGCACCTGTCTATCCTTGCGAGAAAAGCTCTTAGATGTTGGAGTCTCTTGTCTTGCATTGCCCTAAACACTTGTTTAGGCAATAAGGATTTTTTTAATGGAAAAAATAATTTTATCTGAAGTTTGGCAGGACTTTTATAATGCTCTCCCTCCTATGTGTAGCCGTGAGCTTATCGCAGAACGTTCACAAATTGTTGAACGTGGAACGCTTGCAAATCTTGATGTTTTTGGAAAAGGAATTCCTAACGGGAGAAGAGTCGGAAAGAAAATATGCTATCCCAAAAATGATGTAATGCTATGGCTTTTGAAATATTGCGGTGAAGAAATTCCAACTGCAACACAGGGGGAAAACCATGAATAAAATGAAAAATTCTCCTCGCATTTGTAAGTTTGACTGTATTAAAGAGCATGTCCAAGAAGGTGTATTTGTCATTCCTCAAAAAACAAAAAAATGCCCTAAAGGTTTTTCTGATGTTCAAATTATGGCATTGTCAATTATCAAGTCATACAATGGAATTCTAAGCTACTGGCAAATTACGGAGCTTATCAATCAAGTTTATGAGCAAAAATTTAAAGAAACTGCTGTGCGTGGTGCAATGGAGCGACTCTATAAAAATGATTTTCTTTTGAGGGAGCATGTTCGTAAAAGAGCTGTTCAAGGCAATAAATATACTTTAAAGTCTGACCCTTGTACGTATATTAAAAAGCTATTCCTTGTCGATTCCTTTGTGGAGTCTGATATGGAGAGTTCTGTAGAATTAGAAACTGATTCCACCATGCACTCCATGCAAGATATTGAAAATCAAGCAAGTAATGACATTAATAAAGAATCAACTGTAAATTCTGAGATAGATCAAAGTGATAATGCTATATTTGATAGGCTTATGGAGTCACGCAATGAAAATAGCTAGTCTACACAATAGTATTTATCTTGGTGAATCCATAGAGCTTTCCTTTGGTATGCACCTTATTATTATGTTGTTTTTGCATAAGTTTTATAAAAATGTTTCTGCAAAAATAAGAGGTATCAAGCCTACCCAATGTGGTCACATTTGGAAGAAGGGGAAATTCCCCTTGAACCCCTTTTTTAAAAGGCAGGTTGTATGAACAAGCCTGATAAAATTAAGAAAGACACCTATATTAAAATAAGGT
Organism: uncultured Desulfovibrionaceae bacterium; assembly: GCA_964369185.1. GTDB lineage: Bacteria > Desulfobacterota > Desulfovibrionia > Desulfovibrionales > Desulfovibrionaceae > CAYJAZ01. The sequence goes on along the minus strand of CAYJEN010000017.1, from coordinate 7,164 downwards.
TAAGTGTTGACGAAAAAAATAAAATAGAAGAACTTGCGAAAGCGTGTAGTAAAAAAACATCGGAGTACGCTAGAGACAGACTTTTGGGCTATCGTGTTGATAACACAAAAAAAGAAATTATTGCCTTCAATGCTCAGGCAGTAGCAAACCTAAATATGATTGCTAGAGAGGTCGTAAGATTCCCAAATAAAGTTGATACCTTAGTCTTGCTCGATGCTTTAAACTCTATTGAAGAAAAGCTGTATGCAAGGGTGTAGACCATGTATGTGCGAGTATTTGAATACGGAAAAGGAAACGGCAAAGGGCCGGTAAATTACGTTACTCATGTAAATAGTATTAAGCGTCAAAGAAGCCCTCCGCAAGTGTTGCGAGGCAATCCTGCATTTACGAAAGATCTTATCAATTCACTAAGCAGTGACTGGAAGTATACGTCAGGCGTACTCTCATGGAATCACACTGACGAAGTTAGCATGGAGCAAGAAAATGAAATCATGGACGCATTCGAGGAGCTTGCCTTTGCAGGATTACAGCATGACCAGTATAATATCTTGTGGACTCGTCACACTCATGCAGACCATCACGAACTCCATTTTGTAGTCCCTCGTGTAGAACTGTATGGAGGCAAATCTTTCAACCCCTGCCCACCGAATTGGCAATCGCAATACGACCCCATGCGTGATTACTACAATGTTAAACACAATTGGCACAGACCCGATAATCCAACAAGACGAAAGTTACCGAGTCCCAAAAAGCTTGATGAAGTAAAATCACGTTTGAGTGAGCGCAGAAAGAAACTTAGCAAGAAAAATATGAATAAGTATAAGGAGGATTTGATTGAGTTCTTAATCTTCAACTTAAGGCATGGATTTGTTAAGAACAGAGAGGATATCATAAATCTTATCCATGACTTAGGCTTTGTACTAAACCGTAAAGGTAAAGATTATATTACTCCGTATGACTTTGAAAGTGGAATCAAGTTTCGCCTTAAAGGTGGAATCTTTAAGGATAATTGGAGTGTAGAAAATATAGATATGCATGAACTTATTCACGAAACATTCCACGAGGGACTGACAAAAGAAGATCTTCTGTCAAAACTTAAAGGAAAAATCGAGGAAATCACAATAAAAAGAAATGACTACAACAAACAAAGATACGGCAATGTACAGGCTGTATCAGATTTTACAATTATTAATGATGCTGTCAATTTTGATATAAAAGTCTCACCTGATGAACTTAGTGAGCAAAGCTCTAGCGGGGTGAAAAATGACAGAAATACAAAGAGATATCATGCAGGTAATGCAAAGTATAGAACACGCGAACAAAGCGTACAGGGAGGAAGTGCAGCAAGCATTGATGAATCAAACACAGGAAATCCAAGAGTTAACCCAGAGAATACTGATTTTGGAGAACAATCATGCACAGTTCTTGAAATTCTTCACGGATTTTACACCAGTATACAAGGGCTTATCCGAATCGTACCAAGTCTTGCACGACAAAATAGAAGACAAGATTTAGATGGTGATGAGAGTGATTTGAGTATGTAGCTTGCTACACCTTGCGTAGGTGAAACAACTGAGGCTTTTGCGTCGATATTCACACTGTGGAGTCGGCACAAAAGTCTGTTAACTATTCTTTTTCTGAAAGAATTTTCGCTAATAGGTCAAAGGTTCTATATAATTGCAATCTAATTTTCTTCAAACAAATCAGATACTTTTACTTCGAGACTATCTGCAATAGCTTTAAGGGTAGAAAGTCTGCATTCTTTAATCATATCTCCTCTAGCTCGTGTTATAGTTTGGGAGGAAAGCCCAGTCTTTTCCTCAAACACTACATAAGTAACGCCTTTACTTTCCATAATTTCTTTTACTTTGCTTTTGAACATTGAAGTCTCCAAATTAAGGGTAATACTTCAATATATCAAATTCTCCTTGAGTTGTTTACGGTTGTATATCAAAGTGAATGAATCACGAAGGGGAAAGTTTATGGTTACACCAAATGATGAAATAGCAATTATAGTAGGAAAACTTGTAGTAGCAGATGAAAAATTCGCAGATGTTCTTCTGAGTACAGTAAAAAACACTGAAGGCTTACTCTCCTATGAAGTTGATAGACTGGAGTCTTGGGTGGAAATATTGAAAATAATGAAGTCATATTTTGAGACATCAGATTCATAGAGATTGATAACATATTATATTTCTGCTATATTTTCCTCTTTACAACTCTAATAAAACTATCACTTGATTTCTTATTCAGAAATTCTTATTATAAAAGTAGTAACAGTTCTAATTTGTAAGGATTTAAAAATGCAAAAAGAAGATAGACTTGAAAACAAAGAAACTACTGGAGATGATCATGACACTCTTTTAGGGTTAAACTCCTGTCAATCAGATGTTCTTTATGCTAATTGGGAAATAGATGGTGATATTTTCAATCGTGAGCAGTATGCTGATAGATTAAATAACCTAGTAAAAAATACAAAAGTCCCTTATGTTATTGCTCTTTCTTCTGCTTGGGGAACCGGTAAAACTTATTTTCTGAATGCATGGAAAAATAAATATGGCTATAAAGAAGGCGAGACAGATAAAACACCTTGCGTTTACTTTAGCGCATGGGAAAATGAGGAAGATGATCCACGTATTGCCATTGTTTCTGCAATAAAAGTTACACTTCAAAAAAGTAACCTTTTAGAAGTCAAGGAAGCTGAAAGCCTTGTTAAAAAAACTGTTAAATCCTTTACAAAACCAAGTGTTTTGGGGAAACTTGGTTCTCGCTTGTTTAAAGAATATTTAAATAAAAAAACAGATAATGAAATTGATGATGTCTTTGCAGAAGTATTTTCTGAACAAGCAGAAAGCCTTTTAGATCGTTACGCTGAAAGGAGTGAAAGTAAAGTTGACTTTATAAAAGAGCTTAAATCAATTATTGAAAAAATAAAAGAAAAAACAAATTCACCTATTCTTGTCATGATTGACGAACTTGATCGCTGTAAACCTGATTATGTGATATCGCTTTTAGAAGCAATAAAACACTTTTTCAGCATAAGTGGACTTGTTTTTATTCTTGCTATTGATAAAAATCAATTACTTTCAGTTGTTGAGCACACTTTTGGTTTAAAAAATGAGCATAGTCAAATCTATTTAGAAAAATTTATTGATTTATTCTTTGAGTTACCAAAAGCTGATATTAGAACTTACGCAATACAATTCATAAAGGAACATTTTCCTATTTTACCTGAAGAGTTTCAAGATAATCAAGAAGCTGACAATTACTATAGCACATTTAGAGTACATCTTCACCACGCTGTACTTTTAAGAATAGTTGAATCATCATTGAGTGATTTAAATTCATTAAGAAATTTTGAAAAGAAATTCTTTAAGTTTGTAATAATATATAAAGCATATCAGCCATGCTTTGCTTATGCTATGCTGTTATTGAAAAATATTTTAACTGTTGATAGAAAGGTTACCTTTAAAGAGTTTCTTTGCAAAGATATGTTTGAGAAAGATGCGCTTTACCAAGAAGGAGTATGGGGTAGTGCGATACTTAGAGTTCAAAACTTTGGCTCTAGCACAGGTAATAAATTTAGACTATCAACATTATTAAAAAATGATGATGTAGAATATAAGTTTGATAGTGCAACTCCTTTACATGAAATAATCTTTTTAAGCCTAGAAGTAATGCTACATAATCAAGTAGTTTTTCTTCCACAAAATAGCACCTATACAAAAAAAGAACTTCCATTAAATGTTTGTAGTGGCATAGCACAGTTAAAAGAAGCTCTAAGTCATACAACTAATAAATCTACTAAAAAACTCTCTCAAGATGCAATAAAGCAAATCCAAGACGAACTTAACTCCATGCTAGACTTTGGCAATCTCATTTCAGCAAATGACACCTCGAATACTTAAGAGCCCAAAACATACCTAATCCATTTGACAAACTCCCCATATCCTAGCATAATACTCCCAGAAATAAGACAAAAGGGAAAACCATAAATCATGATAACAGGCGAATTGAAAAACAAAATAGATGCTCTTTGGGATATCTTTGCAGCGGGTGGGCTTGTAAATCCTCTTGATGTGATTGAACAAGTAACCTACCTCATGTTTATACATGATATCGACAAAAAAGATATGCAAAATGCCAAAGATTCTGCTTTGTTAGAATTGCCTTTTACATCTGTATTTCCCGAAGAAATTAAGATAAACGATCGCCCTGTTAAGGGGAATGACTTACGTTGGTCAGTTTTTCGTGATTCAAATGCAGACAAAATGTATTCCACTGTATTAAATGAAGTTTTCCCTTTTATTAAAGGCTTGAATACTGATAGTCAAAGCACTTATTCAAAATATATGAGTGATGCTATTTTCAAAATTCCAACGCCTCAGCTTCTTTCTAAAATTGTGGCTTCTCTTGATAAAATCTATCAAGAAATGGAGAGCTTGCAAGATAGTGATATCCGTGGCGATGTTTACGAATATCTTCTTTCAAAAATTGCTCAAGCGGGGCGAAATGGTCAATTCAGAACTCCACGTCATATTATTAAGATGATGGTTGAACTTATGAAACCATTGCCGAGCGATACTATCTGCGATCCTGCTTGCGGAACTTCGGGATTTTTGGTGTCAAGCGGTGAATACCTCAAAGAAAAACATAAGGACGATATCTTTTATAATAAAGAAAAGAAGTCGCATTATGAAAATGATATGTTTTTCGGCTATGATATGGATAGAACTATGCTACGTATCGGCGCAATGAACATGATGACGCACGGCATTCCAAACCCTTCAATAGCCTACAAAGACAGCCTTTCCGACCAAAATATTGATAAAGATAGATTTAGCCTTATCTTGGCAAATCCGCCATTTAAGGGAAGTCTTGATTATGAAATTGTGTCGAAAGAAGTTTTGCAAGTGTGTAAAACAAAGAAAACGGAACTTCTCTTCCTTGCTCTTATTCTGCGTATGCTGAAAATTGGCGGTAGATGCGCTTGTATTGTGCCTGATGGTGTATTATTTGGCTCGTCAAATGCGCATAAATCTATACGAAAAGAGATTATAGAAAAGCATAAACTTGAGGCTGTTATCTCAATGCCGAGCGGTGTATTTAAGCCTTATGCAGGAGTTTCGACAGCTATCTTGATTTTTACTAAAACAAATTATGGCGGAACGGATAAAGTTTGGTTCTATAATATGACTGCCGACGGTTTCAGCCTTGACGATAAACGTACAGCCGTTTCAGAAAATGATATCCCTGATATTATCTCTCGTTTCCATACAAAAGAGAACGATAATGATAATGCACGCACGGAGCAATCTTTCTTTGTGCCTAAAGATGAAATAGTTTCAAATGCTTATGATTTATCAATGAATAAATATAAAGAAAGCGTGTATGAAGCTATTGAATATCCGCCGACTTCTGAAATTTTAGCTGATATTGAAGCTCTTGAGAGTGAAATTTCTAAAACATTGAAAGAGCTTGGCTATGAATAAGAAGTGGGAAATGGTAAAGCTTAATAAATTGATTTCGTCTCAACCAAAATCTAAAGTCAAAGCGGGCGAAGGCTTGATTGAGGGTAATTATAAATTCTATACTTCAAGTAATACACAAAGTAAGTTTTTAGATACTTTTTCCTACAATAAGCCAGCACTCATTTTTGGAACAGGAGGACTTGCAAGTATTCACTTTTGTGATAGTGAATTTTCAACGTCTACTGATTGTATCGTTTTTTATAGTAAAAATGAAGAAATCTTTCTTAAATTCGTGTATCTATATTTAAATGGAAATATGCATATTTTAGATAATGGCTTTAAAGGTGCAGGACTTAAACATATTTCAAAAAATTATATTTTAAATATAGATATCCCCCTCCCTCCGCTTGACGAACAAAAAAAGATTGCTCAAGAACTAGATAAATTACAGTCGATTATACAAATGCGTAAAGAGCAAATCGAGAAAATGGATTTGCTTGTTAAGGCGAAGTTTGTTGAAATGGTATCTGTAAAATCTAAAGAATATAAAGAATGGACTGAAAAAACAATCGAAGAACTTGCCAAAAAACAAAAAGGGAGTATGAGAACTGGCCCATTTGGAAGTTCTCTACTACATTCCGAATTTACAGACGATGGAATTTTTGTCTTAGGAATTGATAATGCAGTACAAAATAAGTTTAGTTACAGTAAAATGCGATATATTTCAAAAGAAAAATATAATACTTTGAAAAACTATACAGTCTATCCTGATGATGTGATTATAACAATTATGGGCACAGTAGGGCGTTCTGCAGTTGTTCCAAAAGATATTCCTTTAGCAATAAATACAAAACATTTGGCTTGCATAACTTTAAATCAAGATATTGCAAATCCATGTTTTGTTGCACACTGCATAACTACACATCCATATATTTTAGAACAAATAAAACGAAGTTCTAAAGGTGCTATTATGGATGGTTTAAACTTAACTCTTATTAAGGCATTGAAATTACCACTGCCCCCAATAGAACTACAAAACCAATTTGCGGACTATGTTCAAAAAGTGGAAAACATTAAATCTACTATGCACGCAGGACTTGAAAAAATCGAGCTTTTGTATAATAGTAGAATGCAAGAGTATTTTGGGTAAGGAGTTTGAGTATGGAAATTAAAGACTTAGCAGGGCTTTCAAAACCTTTGACTAAACTTGTTGAAGTTCTAGCTATTGGAACAGGTAAGCTTTATGAACCTACTCATATACGTAGAATAGCTAAAGCTAAAGCTGACGAATTTAAAATAATATCTGATCCCTTAGGAAATAACTTATATCTTCCTACAAAGTATGAAAACGGAAATCTCGTTATTGATAATACAAAAACCGAAGATTTACTTGTACGTGCTCAAAATAGATTTTTATTTCAAGAAGCACAAAAGCAAATAAATATTGAATCTGTAATAGGTAAAGCGTATAAAGCGATTGAGGAAGAAATTATCGACCTCAAAGAAGAATATATTGTGAGCGATAAACCTGTTGATAAAGATTGGATTTTGCGCTTTTTCAATAGCATAGAAGACATTAGCAATGAACAAATGCAAGAAATTTGGGCTAAGGTTTTAGCTGGTGAAATCAAACAACCGAAATCTTTTTCATTGAGAACGTTGGAAGGTTTAAAAAATTTATCTCATAATGAAG